>JASFFF010000354.1:0-4538 GCA_050124445.1 Desulfosarcina sp. | reverse complement strand
TAAAGACGCTGACCAGAAGGGCGCGCTCGGATCCCGATTGGGTGGTGGCGTCGACCTTCCTGCGGGCCAATTCGGCCTCAAGTGCCTGGATGAGCGCCAAACAATCCACTTCGGGTTTAAAAAACGGTATCGGATCCATCATCCGATAGGGTGTGGTTTCATCGGCACCAGGCAGTACATGTGCCCAGTGGATCAAGTTGGGGAGACCGACGTCGGTCATGGTCACGACCGCCATCATGTCCAAACGCAGTAGGGCCAGGTCGGTCAGATCGTCTTGGGTCAGGGCCGCTTCGGTCAAAGTGGTGTGCACACAGCGAATCCCGCGCAGCCGGTCGGGTGCCAGACGGTATTCCCTCAAATCGGGAATAAGAATACGGTCGACTTCCCCTGCAAGCACCTTAACGATCCTGCCGCTGCGGTCAATCAGCAGGCCAATTTGACGACCGGTTTCAGTTGAAAGGGCGCATAAATCCCGACACAATTGGCGCGAGACGATGGCCTCGGTGGGGACCCGTCGGCGGGCCAAATTTTCCAGGCGCTTGATTTGGCTGCTTTTCAGGCCTAACCGGTTACCGTAAATCGATCTCATTCAGCGGCCAGGCTTTCAAAGCGGGTGTAGGATTTCAAAAAGGCCAGCGGGGCCATGCCTGTTGGGCCGTTGCGCTGCTTGGCCAAAATGATTTCCGCCGTGCCTCGATGGGGGCTGTTCTCGTCCCGGTTATATACTTCATCCCGGTAAATGAAGGCGACCAAGTCCGCATCTTGCTCCAGGGCACCGGACTCTCTCAGGTCGGATAATTGCGGGCGCTTGTCACTGCGTTCTTCCAATTTGCGGTTGAGCTGGGACAGTGCAATGACCGGTATGTTCAATTCTTTGGCCAGAATCTTCAGTGAACGGGAGATTTCCGAGATTTCCAGGTCTCGGCGTTCAATATTGGGGCCGCCCCGCATGAGTTGCAGATAGTCGATAATGATCAGTCCCAACCCCTTGTCCAGTTTCATGCGCATGGACTTGGTCCGAATCGATGTGGTGGAGATATCCGGTGAATCATCGATAAAGATTGGCGCCTCGGTAAGCCGTCCGGCGGCGTCGGTGATCCGGTTCCAATCTTCTTTGTTTAAAAACCCGCTGCGGATGCGGGACGAGTCTACACGTGCCTCTGCGCAGAGCATGCGCAAGGAGAGCTGTTCTTTGGACATCTCGAGGGAAAAGATGGCCACGGGTACGCCACCTTCGATGGCCGCATTGCGGGCCATGTTGAGGGCGAGGGCCGTTTTTCCCATGGCCGGCCGAGCGGCCAAAATGATCAAATCAGAATTTTGAAATCCGGATGTGAGTGCGTCCAGTTTCGAGAAACCGGTGGCGACGCCGGTAACCAGCGCACGATTGCCCTGCCGCTCCTCCAGCGCGTCGATATTGGATTCAATGATTTTGCTGATGGGGAAGAAAGCCTGCCTGGATTTGTCTTCCGAAAGTTCGAAAATGGCGTTCTGGGCAAACTCAATGACCCCGTCTACTTCGCCGCGATCCTCAAAGCATCGGTTGGAGATGCTGTTGGATCGCTCGATGAGTCGTCGTAAAAGGGCCTTGTCGTGAATGATGCGGGCATAGTGATGCGCATTGACCGCCATGGGAACGGCGTCGACCAGACGGGCCAGGTAGGCCGCACCGCCGATGGTTTCAAGCTCGTCCCGCTCCCTGAGCATATTGCTGAGGGTGACCAAATCCACCGGCTCGCTTTTGGCATAGAGTATTTCGATGACCGAAAAGATGATTCTATGGGCGGTTTTATAAAAATCGTCGGCCGCAAGAATCTCGAGTACATCGATCAGGGTGCTGTTGTCGATCAGGATGGCGCTGAGAATCGATTCCTCCGCCTCGATGCTTTGGGGCGGAAGCTTGTGCAACATGGCGTCCTTGGATACCGGTGGCAGGCTGTCGGACATAATTACCGTATGTCTGGATTCACTACCGGGAGCCTTTTGGCCGAGGTTCCCGGGGATTGGATGTCAATCAATCTTTTTCAGGAACGACTTCCACGGTGATTTCCGGTTCGACACCCTGGTACACGCGGATGGGAACCTTGAAGGTGCCGATGGTTTTAATGGGTTCGTTGAGCAGCACCATCCGCTTCTCGATTTCGACATCCTGCTTTTTTAAGGCGCCGATAATGTCTCTTACGGCAACCGAGCCGTATAGCTTGTCCGCTTCATGGACCTTGGATGCAATCGTCACCGCAACCGTTTCAAGGCGAGCGGCCATTTCCTGGGCAAACTCTTTCTCTTTGGCAATCTGCAGTTCGAACTTGGCTTTCTCCTGTTCCAGGATCTTACGCTGCTGGGGGGTGGCCGGAACGGCTTTTCCCTGGGGGAGCAGGTAGTTGCGGGCGTAGCCGGCCGCCACCGTGACTTCGCTTCCGATGATGCCCAATGAACTGATGGTTTCTTTTAAAATGACTTTCATGCGTTCCCTCCAAAAAAAGGTCCCACCTGGCGATTATGATGGCAGGTCCGGTTCATGCTTGTTGGTGTCAATCTTCCTGAAATTGATCCACATGTCAAACAATCCGATGCAGATGATGATCAGCAGCAATAACTGCTGAAATGCGATCATGGTATACAGGATAACCCGGATCGTCCGTGGCAGTCTCTTTTTTTCGAAATAAAATGAAACAATGGCAATTCCCTGGATGAAATATATCGTCAGCAGCACCAGCAGACCGTTGACACCGATCAAGCGGATGCCCGCTGCTGGAAAGAGCATGATCAAGCCGCAGCCGATAACGCCCCACACCAAGGGTTCTGGAGCCCGCCAGTGGTTGAGCCGACCATAATCGGGGATAAATAAACCCCGACGCAGCATAATCGGCCGCGCCGCAATCAAATTGGTCCAGGCCACGAAAAGGGTCGACGCAGCCGCCAGCGACGGCATGATGCGCACCAGCACATATTGGATCTGGTCGAGGGACCTGGAAATGGCGTCGATGGTCTCTTGGGGGATGCCGATGCCCTCATACATCGCCAAGGACAACTCCAAGTTGGTTGCAACGTAGGCTGAAACCAGTGCGTGCAGCCCTTTGCCAATAACCAGGCTGTAAAAGAGGATACCGATCAGGCCCGTTCCCAAAACGATGCTGCAGGTGGCCAGGACGGTCATCTCGACCGACAGCTCTTTTTCGAACATTTCGCTCAGGACAAACCCCAATAGCATGAGCCCCGAGAAAAAGACAATGTCCATCGTGAAACCGCCAAAAACAAGACTCATCACCGAGATTGCCACCAGTGGGACGATCAACCCATGTCGTCTGCCCAACTTTGCCCGGTAGAAGAGTACGGGCAGGGGGATGAACAGGGAGAAGACAAAACCCACCACCGGCATAAAGACCGCTGCGGAAAAGATCACCAGGGTTGCCATGACGCCGATAGCAATATCTTTGGGCAGTCCGCTTTGAAATGGCAACGGCGCCATCCGCTTCTCCTGAAATTGAGCGTTGTTGTTCCGCCAAATGTGTGCCTAGCGGCTATTATAGGTCAAAGGTGCCGACATACGGCAGCAGAGCGATGGTGCGCGCACGTTTGATGGCATGGGTCAGCGCCCGCTGATGCTTGGCGCAGGCACCGGAAATCCGGCGCGGTATGATCTTGCCCCGTTCGGTCGTGAAATACTTCAACGCTTTGGGGTCCTTGTAGTCGATGATCAGGCTCTGGTCTGCACAGAAGCGGCAAACCTTACGCCGGTGAAATATTCTTCGTTTCTTCCTTCTTGGTCGCGGTTTAGAAACGGCCATGGGTTACTCCTCTTTCTTATCTTCGGTGGGTTCATTGTCCGCGGCTGTCCCTTCCGGTTCAGCGGGTGTTTCAACAGGTTCGACAACGGATTGCGCTGCAGCCTCGGATGCGGCTTTTTCGGCAAGATCTGCTTTGATGGCCTCTATATCCGCGTTTTCGTTCAACAATACTGTCATGAACTTCAAGACTTTGTCGTCAATCCTGAAAAACCGCTCCATTTCCTGGATCAAGGCCCCATCACCACAAAAATCAAACCTGACGTAATGCCCCCGGCTCTTTTTCTTGACCTCGTAGGCCAGTTTCTTGGTGCCCCAGTCATCGGTTTCGATCAAGAACCCCTTGTATTGGGGAATCAGATCGTTGACCCGCTCGAAGATCGGTGTTTCGGCCTCCTTCGATAGGTCCGGGTCGATAATGATGATTGTTTCGTAGCGCTTCATATAACCTCCCTATGGCTTAATAGCCCCAGCCTGAATCCGGAGCAAGGATGGCTGATCCCTGTGGAATCAGAAAAATTAATCTAAATATCACCAGCTAAAAATAACTGTCAAGCATTTCATGCAATCCGTCCACCGCCATTTCGGTTGCAGGGTAACCTGTGCCGCTTGGCAATAAAAAAGGGGCGGCGTTGCCGTCCCTTGGCAAATTCATTGGTGGGCCGTGAAGGAATCGAACCTTCAACCTACTGATTAAGAGTCAAGGTCACGGCCAAAAGGAGTAGGTAGGAACGGGTAGCAAAAAGTAATAAA
>JASFFF010000353.1:0-4540 GCA_050124445.1 Desulfosarcina sp. | reverse complement strand
GGCGTCGGAATAACCGTGGATAAACAGCAGTTGATCTTTAACCACTATTTCACCACCGGCGACGCCATGACCTACGCAACCAAAAAGCCCTATGACTTCAATGCCGGTGGAAAGGGCTTTGATCTGTTGCGCATCACCTTTTTTTCGGAGCGCTACCAGTTCGACACCACAATGATCTCTCATCGTTGTCGCTACATCCCTGCAGACAGCGACCGGTGTCCGGGGAAGATCGATCGCTGTGAGTACTGCACCAGCCCAACCGATTGCGAGGCCTCTGGGGGAACCACCATGACAATCCAGTTTCTACCGTCCAGCCAGGTGAATCTGACCTGCCGTCTGGACAGCACCGATCAATCCACCGATGAGGCGCCGTGACAACGACTCAACACCCGAGGGTGAACCATGGTTGACCAACCGACGACAACCAAAGATGCTGGAACGGCCATCGAAGGCGGGTTTTTTCGCGATATCAACGTGGAATTTTTAATCCATGAGTTGAAAGATCCCATATCGGTAATTGAAACCGCCGTGCGCATGCTTTTGGAAAAACCTGAAAAATACGGAGCGCTGACCGAGCGTCAACACAGAACGCTCAAGCGGGCCCTGCGCAATTCTAAAAGGGCGCGCAGCCTGCTGGCCGACCTGCTGGAGGTGGGACGATCCGAAACCGGCTGCTTTCGGTGTTGCCGCTTCGACCCTGTAGCAACGGTGGAAGAAGTGGTAATGGAGGCCCTGGAGGCTGCAGATGTCGATCTGTGGGAACGCATGCAGGCTGTCAAATCGGGGGCAGACCGGTTGGTTGCGCTGGGTCGGCACGGTATCCGGTGCACCCACTCCAACGACATTGCTCAGACGCACCTATGTCAGGATGAGACCAAATTCCGCCAGATTGTCGGCAATCTGATCAAAAATGGCTTGCAGTACCGGCGCCAGCGCCTCGACGTCAGGATGCATTGCCAACAGGGCCATTTGGTTATCGATGTGGTCGACGATGGGCCGGGGGTCGAAAAGGAAAATCGAGAACTGATTTTCGAGCGCTATGCCCGCCTGAAGGAGTGTGTTATCCTCTCCCGCACCGGCCACGGGCTGGGGCTGGCTGGCGCCCGTATCCTGGCCCGGTATTTGGGAGGCGACATTATCGTGAAGCGTGGCAGAGACACAGGCGCGGCTTTCTGCCTCCGGCTTCCGCTACACTATTCGCCCAATCCTTGATCGCGCTGAGATATCGGTGTATGGCCGAAGATTAATTGGATCCATTGACTGGAAAGGATGACGACCCATGGCTGAACAGAAATCCCATCTGGATGGCAAACGGATATTGGCAGTGGATGACGAAGCCGACATTCTAGAAACCATTGAAGACATCCTGGATATGGCCGACGTGGATACCGCGCAGGACTACGAAAGTGCTTCGGAGAAGATCCGGACGGGCCACTACGACCTGGCCATTTTGGACATCATGGGCGTCGATGGCCTGGTGCTGCTGGAAGAGGCCGTATCCAAGGGGATTCCCACGGTCATGCTCACCGCCCACGCGGTCAACCCGGAAACACTCATGTCATCCATTCGCAAGGGTGCCATCTCCTACCTGCCCAAGGAGACCTTGGCCGAGATCGACGATCTTCTCGAGTCGCTGCTGGCTGCACAATCCGCCGGTAAGCCACCTTGGAAACTGCTTTTCGACAAATTGGGAGACTACTTCGATGAGCGCTTCGGGCCGGATTGGAAAGATAAAGATAAAGCCTTTTGGTCGGACTTCTCTCGAACCTGGGAGGTGGGCCGTGGTATTCAGGAACGCCTGAAACATGACGATCGGTTACTGGACAAGGGCATCTGATATCGTCGATCGGGCAGATCATCTTCGATGCAGTTTTTTCGACTTCGTTGCCAGCGGGTCAAATATTCAGATCGGAGCAGTCCTGGAATGAAACATGGCAATGCGCAGCTATTTAACGATGAGTCGATCGAAATTGTCGAGCCGGTGATCCAAGCCAATGAGCGCCGGAATGTCATCAGACGAAGTGGCCACCAAGGGCTTGTCAAATTGTCGCCAGAGTCTTTTTTGAAGCTATGTTCGCTATCAGTAATCGATGTGGAAACACTCAAGCTGGTTCAGGTGCTTCGACTTCACAAAACGATCGATTATACCACAAGCATGACTGGTTCTGCGGTATTGTTACGATCGCTGGTCCAGCCGAGCACCGATTTGAACCACATACGATCCAAACAGGAATCCTTAAAAGAACTTGAATCCAACGAGAAGCTACGTCAGGCGCTGCTTGATTTTGTCCACGAATACAGCAAAGGAGAAAGCGCCCTGTATAAGTTCTTCAATAAAGATATCTTGGCCATGTTCCCCTATCATGATCTGAAAAGCGCCAAAAAGTCAGCTACAACGATTACCAAGCGGTTGCATACGATTCCCGAGGTGAAGACACCCTATCTAAAGGAATTGATGGCGCGACTACATTTATATGAAAACGCGTCGATTAATCAGATGATGACAGGATCTATCTATAGGACCTTTAAGGGGCTGAAATCAGCTAAAGAGGTTGGTTTTTTTACACCGAAACAAAAGTTCTTACCGCATCGTTTCTCAAAGTGGCTGCTTGCTGGTCCGTTGGTGGCCTTGGCGCCTATTATTATGAATAGATTCGCATTCGAGCCGACCATCTCGCCGCTGATGTCGACGGCAGGATTGGCATGGACCGGTCTTTATCTATTTTACAGCCTGATCGTGAAACCGGTTAAAGACACGGGGAATTTTATCGAACCCTTGAGAAAGAAGTGTATTTACGATCCATATTTCAGCCAAGCAGTCGATGCAGTTGGAATGGTTGATGAACTCCTATCATGCCATCGATTTGGCAGTCAATTGAGCCACCCGACAACACTGCCGCTGATCACGGACAGTGAGCGTCATTTTTTCCAGGCGACGGGTCTAAATAATCCGATCTTGGCAACCAATAAGGCGGATTGCGTACCTAACGATATACAAATGAATGGCAGCCGGTTGAGTTTCATAAGTGGGCCCAATAGCGGCGGCAAGACAACCATTTGCAAGAGCATTGTCCAAAATCAATTACTGGCCCAGATCGGATCCTATGTACTGGCTCAACAGGCAGAGATCAGTATAGCGGACATGGTCAGTTATCAAGCGCCTAAATTTGATGGACTGCAGGATGATGAAGGGCGTTTTGGTACTGAACTGAGCAGGACCCGGGACATCTTTTTTTCAACCAGCCCCAAAAGTTTGGTTATTTTAGATGAATTGGCAGAAGGGACAACCTATGAAGAGCGTTTGCACGAATCTTCCGGGATTTTAGATGATTTTTACACCATCGGCAATAACACGGTTCTTGTTACTCACAATCATTCACTGGTGGATCGCTTCATGACCGAAAAAAAAGGGCAATGCCTAATGGCTGAATTTGTAGATGATAATCCGACATACAGAATCGTTCCCGGTATCTCGAGGGTATCCCATGCCGATAGAATAGCCAAAAAAATCAAGTTTTCCCATGAGGATCGTCAACAATATATGAAAGAAAAGGGGTACCTATGACCTTGCCCGCGTCGGAGGGTGAAAATCAAGAAGAAGAGATGACCTCCCCCGGTTTTACCTGTCATGTATTCCAGTATACTTGGAGATCTTTCAAAAGCCTTTGATTTCGGATCCATTGGTATTTCGTGAATGATTGTCATGCAAAATTCAGTATAAAATTGCATCGTCAGGCAGTCGACAACCCATGAAATAAACGGCACCGTAGGCTATCCCGCAGCGACGGTAGCCGCGAAAGCACCACCGCTGAAGTCATTTTGAGATAACTTCTAATATGAAATCATAGACAATAGGTCACAGCCATGTCCGAGAAAACCACCCTTGAGGAGCGGGAAAAAAGAGTCAAGGCAAAAGAGCCGTCGGATTACAGCCGGAAACAAAATGAAGCGCACCTGAAGCTATTTAAAAAAGTCGTGGAAAGTGCAACGGACGCCATTGGAATCGCTACTCCAGAAGGGCGCCATTGGTACCAAAACCCGGCCTTCGATGCGCTATTCGGAAATATCGGCGATGATCCTCCGGCGACGCTTTACTGCGATAAGAATGTGGGCCGTGAGGTCTTTGAAACAATCATGGCTGGTGGAGCGTGGAGCGGCGAGGTGCAGATGTACACCGCCGATGGAAGGATTTTGGACATACTTTTGCGTGCCTACGCCTTCACTGACGAGACCGGGAGGCTTCTGGGATTGGTGGGGGTGCACACAGATATTAGCGCTAGTAAACGTTCACAGGAATTATTTAAACTGGTGGCCCAATCCACGAACGACGTCTTCTATGAGTGGAACGTTCAGACCGATTCTTTGCAATGGTTTTCCGATATCTCTATTGAATTGGGCTACGCCCCCGGTGAGGTGCCACCGACCATCAATGGTTGGATCGAACTGATTCACCCCGAAGACCGCCCCCAATTAGCGGACGCTGTGAAGACACACCGCACGGCTACTCGTGATATACACTATGTTTACCGCGTGAAGCACA
>JASFFF010000352.1:0-4541 GCA_050124445.1 Desulfosarcina sp. | reverse complement strand
ATTTTCAGGATGTTACATTTTAATAGCAGTTATGTTGTCGAATTAATTATGTTGCTGGTCTCATTCCCATTTCATTCCGTTTAATTCCCAAAGGATTCAAGAATCCATATCATTCCTTTAATTCGACCCGCCTATTGATCTTCGTCGGTTGATACGCTTTTTCATCTGTTTCTCATCGACGGTTGGGCTTGTGTCTTGGCGGGTGATCTGCGAACCTTTAGGGCATGAATTGGAAAAGCCCGAAGCGGCAACTTCGGGCTTTATGCAAGAGCTACCGCAAGCAGCCGGAAGCTCCACACCATACTTTCCTTTTATTGCACCTTCCGGCTGTTTGCAAGGCCGGAGGCACGCCAAGGTGTTACTGATTCTCATTCAATGTCGATGGTGCGATTTCCGTTTTTGTATCTGCAGAAGCTGTTTTAGAGGACAGGCATATTGTTGTGATGAATGCCGTTGTGCGGGAAAGCGCAAAAATCATCGCAAGGCCGAAAGAAAATACCGCCAGACCCAAAAGGGCAAAAAGAACCACTGTGAATCTGAAAACCGTCGTAGACACGGCAATGCTCAAAGAAGAACCAAAAACATGGATGATGCAACTTCCACACGCCGGCGCCCGTGGGCTATGAAGATGTTAACCCGCATAAAAAACTCTACCTGGCGTATAGATTTAGGGCCATTTTGCTATTTTTGCGGTATTCGTGGCCGGATTGTGCGTTCTTTTCCCCGCCGCGGCTATGGTTAATCTTGGTCGGAAAGGGGTGCATGATGATAAAGAAGAAAGTCCTCAATCCTGATCGCATCAGGTGCATCAGTGGTGGGTTCAGCTTCATCCCCCACCGGTTTCTTTGCGATGGTTTTTTGGCCTCGTTGCAGCAAAAGGAAATCCTTCTCTACCTGTTTCTGGTGCTCGCCTCTGATCGACATGGGCTCTCTTTTTACAGTTACGACTCCATTTGCACCCTGCTGCAGATGGAGATTGACCAGTACATCAGCGCCAGAAACGGGCTGGTCGAAAAGGATTTGATCGCTTTTGACGGCACCGTTTTCCAGGTGCTGGAACTGCCTGCAACCTGTGCTTCGGCAAGTCAACACAAAGAGCAGAAGCGAGCAAGGAATCGGGTCACCATTGCCCGGCTTGCCGGCCAGTCACTAAAGCGGATGGAAAGATGAGGAATGACACGGTAGCTGCCCTGGAACAGGTCATCCAGGACTATCTTCAGTGGATGGCCGTCAATGGGTATGCGAAAAGTACTCAGCAAGACTATAGACGAGTGCTCCGACATTTTCGAGCATTCATCAACTTGAAACGATATCGCTGGGACGAAATTTTTACCCGTCGCACACTGAATCGGTTTAAAAGGGCCAGAGGGATAATCCATGTCCATGCCGTAACCAGCCTGTCGCGCTATCTCCACGCCCAAGGAGAAATCGCCCGACCGATTCGGGTCCGCAAAGCCCTGCCCATCTTGCCTACCATTTATGAACAGTACCTTCGTTACCGGAAAAAATACCGCCATGCATCCGATCGCCTGGTAGCCCACATTAGACGTGTGCTTTATCTGTTTGATGGCTATTGCCAGAGAAACGATATCCAACTTCGATCATTGAAAATCGATCATGTCGATTCCTTCCGAGATGAATGTTTTAAGAGTTTTACCAGTGCCACCCGCCGGGTTTACCGTATCTATCTACGGGGTTTTTTAAGCTACCTGTACGGTGAACGCCAGATATTGACGGCCGATCTGGCCCCTTTGGTGACCGGTCGGCGAGAATACGGCCGGGCCAAGCCGCCCAAGTTTTTACGGCCGGGTGAAGTGCAGCAGCTTTTCGATAGTCTCGATCCTTCTTCGGCCAGCGGCATCCGGACCTATGCCCTGGTGCATCTGGCTTACTCCATGGGCCTGCGTTCCATAGAGATCAGCCAACTCCGTTTGAAAGATATTGGTTTTAGCCGGCAACTGATGCGAATCGCCACGCGGAAAGGGGACAACCCGATTGAGCTTCCCATCCCCGAACATACACTCAAGGCGGTGGCGGCCT
Organism: Desulfosarcina sp.; assembly: GCA_050124445.1. Lineage (GTDB taxonomy): Bacteria > Desulfobacterota > Desulfobacteria > Desulfobacterales > Desulfosarcinaceae > Desulfosarcina. The sequence goes on along the minus strand of JASFFF010000352.1, from coordinate 2,501 downwards.
ATATCATCTGTGCCAGACCGAAAACGAAACATCGCCGGTTGTTTTTAACCCTGCACCCACCGTATCGACCGATGAAACCCAACACGATCTCGTTCCGGATCAGTGAAACCATGAAACAAGCCGGTTTGAATGCCAGTTCTTATTGGCTGCGTCACACCTATGCGCAGAACCTGCTCGAAGCCGGTGCGTCGATTTTTGATATCAAGGAAATGCTGGGCCACGACAAGATCGAGTCCACCAAAAAGTACCTGTGTGTGCATACCCGGCTGATGCGTGAGGTGCTGTTCGATGAAACCCTTTGAAAGTGTGATGGCCAACTATCTGGCCGACTATGCGGCTTATCGTGAAAAGCGCGGGTATGCCCTGAAAGCCATCTATCCGCCGCTGATTGCATTGGATCGATACCTGAAAGTAAACGCTGTCAGTTGGAAGCAATTGCAGCAGCCGGTCTTTTTCCTTCACTTGCGGGCCACCATCAGCCCGCATCCCAATACCACCAACCGGATGCTGTCGCATGTTCGCGGTCTCTTCGATTATTTAATCCGCCGGCAAATCGTTGCCGCAAATCCGCTCAATGATATCCCGCCCGTGCCCGAGCGATATTTTGTTCCTTTTGTTTTCTCACCGGCACAAACAGAGCAGTTGCTACAACGCATCTGCAAAACGATCAGGCGCGACCCAGCCAATTTTATTTTTGATCAGGGCGTTTATCTGGCCGTGGTAATGCTGGCCCGCTGCGGCATGCGCATCAACGAACCGTTGCATCTTTGCCGGCACCATTACCGTACTGATGAGGGCAGCGTTTATATTGAACGGACCAAGTTCAGAAAAGATCGTTTGATACCGCTGCCCAAATCAGTGATCGCTGGACTTGACAATTACCTGTCAGCACGCAATGCGTGTTGTCCGGATGACCAAAATCCTTACCTGTTGGCAGGAAGAAACGGCCAACCGCTCAAAGCGCAACGGGTCCGTACCATCTTTCATTGTGCCGTTGAAGCGATCGGCCTGAAGCAGCCCAAACGGGTCATGGGCAACATGACCTTCGGATCGCCGGTACCCCATAGCCTACGCCACTCGTATGCAATCAACACCCTGAACCGGATCAAAGCCCGCGGCATCTCGCCTCAACAGGCGCTGCCGGTGTTATCTGCATATATGGGGCACCGCAAATATCAATATACTGCTGCCTACCTGAAAGTTAAAGATGCCGGCGACCTTGCCGGCCTGATCGACTTCACCAAATCCCAATTGGATGTCGTATGAGACTATCAACGGTTATTCATCAATTTTTTGACAAGTATTTGCCGCACATCAAAGGGGTGAGCCCAAACAGCATCAAAGCGTACCGGGACACTTTCAAACTGTTTTTGCCGTTTGCGGCAAATCGCTATGGCATCAAGGTCGGGTCGCTATCGGTCCATCACCTTACCCCGGAGGTCATCCTCTCCTTTTTAGACCACCTCGAATCGGAACGGAAAAACAGCGCCAGAACGCGCAATCACCGTCTGGCAGCCATCAAGTCGTTGGCCAAAATGATCCGCTTCACCCATCCGCAATGGTCGGCATCGATGGATAAAATTGTCGTTATTCCCCAAAAGCGAACCCAGCGGCAACTGGTTGGGTTTTTATATCCCGAGGAGATCAATCAAGTTCTTAGCGCGGTATATATCGACACGGCGCTGGGCTTTCGTGACTACACCATTCTGCACCTCTTGTTCGAGTCCGGCGCCCGTGCCAGTGAGATCGCACAGTTGAATCTGGATTACTTCAACCCCGAACAAGGGACATTGGCCATTTTAGGCAAAGGCAACCGCTTCCGCCAACTCAATTTGTCTCCGACGACGGTGAAAATGATCAAGGCGTATACCATCAACCACCGCCGCCGACCAAAAGCCGATTACGCGAAACGGCTGTTCATCAGCCAGCATGGCAAGGCATTGACACGCCATGGCATCTATCGCCTTTGTCGGAAATACCTGCGGTTGGCACTATCGGAAAAACGGCTGGACGTTCTCAATCCGGTTCACAGCTTTCGTCATAGCTGTGCAATAAACATGCTGGCATCCGGTTGCTCGGCAACTGACATTAAAAACCATTTGGGCCACGAAGATGTCCAATCCAGCATGGTTTATCTGCAGATGGATCTGCCGCGCCGGAAGAAAATCCAGGAGCGGTTTACAGCCTACACCCAAGCTGTATTAAGCCGTAATGCCGAAATCGAAGCATTGATCGACAAGGAAGAGGAAGACGATATCATGACATGGCTGGATAGTCTCTGAATCCGGTGGCAAGCTGCTTGCCGGCCATATAAAGGTGCCTTGGAAGGGAAATTATTATGTTGCCAATTTGAATGAAATGGAAGTGCTAAAAGGCGCTATTTGCTTGTTATTATTTTGAAAACTATGCCTTACAGCACAACAACTTGTATCTTCAATGCTTTCAGCAAGATAGATTAGATGACAACATAATAGCAGATATCGCAAGAATTGCTTGTCGTG
>JASFFF010000351.1:0-4542 GCA_050124445.1 Desulfosarcina sp. | reverse complement strand
TGGCCTTGTTGGCTGACGGGTTGCATATGGCGTCCCATGCAGCGGCCCTTTCCATCAATGCGTTTGCCTACATATATGCCCGGCGGCACGCCCACGACGCGCGCTTCAGTTTCGGTACCGGCAAAGTCAACGCCCTAGGTGGTTTTTCAGGCGCGGTGCTGCTGGCCATGTTTGCCGTGATGATGGTGGCCGAAAGCCTGGTACGGCTGATCGATCCCGTCGATATTGCCTTCAACCGGGCCATCTTTGTGGCCGTTGTCGGTCTGGCGGTCAACGGGCTGTCCATGTTTATTCTGAATTACCGGGGCGCCCCGCAAGGCAACCACCATCACGGAAGCGATCGGCGGCATGATCACGGCCATGGCCACCACGACCACAACCTGCGGTCGGCCTACCTGCATGTCCTGGCCGATGCCTTGACCTCGTTTCTGGCGATCTTGGCCCTGCTGACCGCCAAGTACGTCGGCCTGATCTGGATGGACCCGCTCATGGGCATCGTCGGCGCCGCGATGGTCGCCCGCTGGTCCATTGGCCTGCTGGCCAGCACCAGCCAGGTGCTGCTCGACCGGCAGGCGCCTAGCGACATGCGCCAGAAAGTGGTGGACGGCATCGAAAAAAACGGCGATACTCAAGTTGTTGATCTACACATGTGGGCCGTGGGCCCCGATATCTATGCCGCCATCGTGTCCATCGCCACGGCAAGCCCAAAACCCGCTGACGAATACAAAAAATTGATGCCTGAAGACCTGGAACTGGTGCATGTGACCATAGAGGTGAACCCCGCCTGAAAGTGGCGTGCAATGGACTCACACCCCCGTCATTATTGACATCATCAACCAAAGGAGGCAGTCATGGCAGCCAAGAAAATTCTTATGCTGGTGGGCGATTATGTTGAGGATTATGAGGTGATGGTTCCCTTTCAGGCCCTGAGCATGGTCGGCCACACGGTCCACGCGGTGTGTCCGGACAAAAAGGCCGGGGAAACGGTGCGCACCGCCATCCACGATTTTGAAGGCGACCAGACCTACAGTGAAAAGCCGGGGCACAACTTCGGTTTAAACGCCACCTTCGACGAGATTCGCGCCGAGGATTACGACGCGTTGGTGATTCCCGGGGGGCGGGCCCCCGAATACATTCGGCTCAACCAGACCGTGTTGGAGATGGTGCGCCACTTTTCCCAGGCCAACAAGCCCATCGCCGCCGTCTGCCACGGGGCTCAGGTGTTGGCCGCCGCAGGCGTCGTGCAGGGCAGAAGCTGCTCGGCTTATCCGGCCGTGGGGCCGGATGTGGACAGCGCCGGCGGCACCTATGTGGACATCGCCGTGGATCAGGCCCATGTCGACGGCAATTTGGTCACCGCCCCGGCCTGGCCGGCCCATCCCCAGTGGTTGGCCAAATTGTTGGCGGTGATGGGCACCCGCATTGAATTGTAGTCAGCAGGCGACGGGTATCGATCAATGGGCAGGGCCATCCTTGAGGTGAGCGGGTGGGGCTTGTTCGCTGTTCCACCGGTATGGTTCGACGGTTCCTGATCGCAGGACCTATCTTCTACTCATGCCCGTCGAGGCAACACTGCGACAAAAAAAGAAGCCCAGTCATGAAAGAACCATTTGCCAAATCCATATCTGCAGCAGAAAAGGTCCAAAAACTCAAGCAGGTGGTGGACGACGGCCACAGCCTGGCCATTTTGGTGAATGCCGACCCGGATGCATTGGCCTGTGCCCTGGCCCTCAAGCGCATCTATTGGCGTCGGGTAAAGCCGATTCACATTTTCCGCATCAATCGAATCGATCGTGCCGACAATTTGGCTTTCGTCAAATTGCTTGACATCCGCCATCGTCACATCCGCGCCCTCAAAAAAGCCGACTATACCACGTGGGCGCTGGTCGATTCACAGCCATCCCACAGCGACCGTTTCGCAGGGATCGATTTTGACGTGATTATCGATCACCATCCCCGCACGGACGGGCTCGAGGCCGCGTTTATCGACATCCAGGAGGAGTACGGTGCGGCGGCAACCCTGATGACCGAGTATCTGCGGGCGGCGAAAATCAAGCCGTCCCCACGACTGGCGACGGCGCTTTTCCATGCCATCAAAACGGACACCAACAATTTCGTGCGGCCGACCATCGACAGGGACATGATCGCATTTCGTTATCTGTACGATTATGCCAACATGAACATCATCAAGAAAATTGAATCTTCGGAAATTTCGCGTCAGATGCTCTCCTGGTTTCAAAAAGCCTTGAAAGCAGTCCGTTTCATCAATTACATGGCCGTGGTGCACATGGGTGTGGTCAAAAAGCCGGATCCTTTGGTTCAAATCGCCGACTTTTTTCTCAAGATTGCCGAGGCCTCGATGAGCATCGTTTCCGGTGTATACGGCAATCGGCTGATCATCATCTTTCGCAACGCCGGGTTCCGGCGCAATGCCGGCAAAATGGCATCCGACCTTTTCAGCGAGGTTGGTTCGGCCGGAGGCCATAAAGACTCGGCCCGGGCGGAGATCCCCCTGGACAACATTCATTGCGGATCGGGAGAAGATGAGGACTGCCGTCAGTATATTCTCCACCGAATCCGGCAGTTATGAAACGAAGTGTGTCGCGTACATGCGACCTGCTTCCCTGATCCTGCGTATTGCCGAGACGGGTGACCTGTCCAACATGGTGGCCACCATCCACTGCCCGCCGGCATCGGCAACCAACGGGGCAGTGCTGCACGTGGACGGGGGCGTGATACCCGCCGTCCCTTGACGGCGCATGGATGGAAAAAAATGGTGCCAAGAGGGCACGAGGATGGGGATAAAGGCGACCAATTACAAAAGCGGTTTGAGCATATAGATGATATCGCTCTCCCGGGACGGGTAGGGCGTCATGACGCTTTGACGGTAGAGCTCCTTTGCGGAAACTTGGTTGTGCATGGCCAGGGTGAAGGCGTTGATCAGGCCAGTGGCGTTGTCGGAAAGCACGTGCGCACCCAAAATCTGTCCGTTGGGCTTGCCGACCAGCAGTTTGTAGGCCGCAGACGTCATGCCCACCCGTTGATACGTCGGCCAGCTGAGATTTTTGGCAACGCTCTTTTCGTAGGCCACGCCCGCGTCTTTGAGTGCCATCTCCGTGGCACCCGCCATTGCATACTGCGGGTAGGTGAACAGCACCGCCGGCACGGCGGAGTAATCCATGAAAGCCGGCTTGGCAACACCTTGGTGAGTGCTGACAATATTGGCTGCAGCCGTCTGCGCTTCGGCGTCGGCCACCCGAGCCAACTGGACGGTGGCCGCACAGTCACCAACGGCATAGACCCTTGCATTGGTTGTCTGCATCTTTTCGTTGACGATAATGCCCTGTTTAGCCGTTTCAATGTCGGCTTGGCCCAGGTCCAGGCCATCGATATCCGCCGCCCGTCCGGCACCATGGACGATCAACTCCGCTTCAAATTGCTGGTTGTTTTGCGTGGAAACGGTGAATACGTGTCCTTTTTTTTCAATGGCCGTGGCCGCCACTCGGGTGCGAACCTCGATGCCCGCCTCCGCCGAGGCATCAACCAACAGATCCACCATCTCCTCGTCGAAAGGTACCAGGGGGCGTGAGTTGGCCTCCAGGATCGTGCATTGGGTATCTGCGGGCCCCAGCCGGGCGGCGAAGTGAGCGAACTCGAAGGAGATGAAACCGCCGCCGATGAAAACGATCCGACTGGGCAACCGGTCCAGCTCCAAGAATTCACTGCTGGTGGTCATCAGTTGGGCACCGTCGATGGGCAGTTTCATGGGCAGTGCGCCGGTGGCCAGGACGATGAAATCAGCCGATATCCGGCGGCCGTCGATTTTTATGCGGCGGCGATCCACAAAGCGGGCGCGGCCCATGATAAAATCGATGCCGGCCCGCTTCAGACCATTGACCGTATTGGATGGCACCTGGGAGGTGAACCTGTTTTTGGCATCGCGCAGCTGCGACCAGCTGCCAAATGCCGGCGAGGTGATGCCAATGCCTGTTAGGTGGCGTGCGCGGGCAACGGTTTCGGTGCCTTCGTAAAACCACTTTTTGGCCTGACAGCCGCTCAGGGCGCACGTCCCACCCGGATGAGGGCTGTGTTCAACCAGCCCCACCTGCAGGCCGTTGCGATTGAGTTCGTATGCGGCAGTTTGGCCGGCCGTGCCGGATCCGATTACCAGCGCATCATAGGTCGTGGCCATGGTCCCCTCCGTGTTTTTGCCGGTGTATTGGTTGTTAAGAAATAACAACCGATTCACTTTTGGTTGTATTCCAATAGCATTGGCGTTGCGGGCGTTTATCGGCAATTTTAACCCTTGCCGACTGCATTATTGGGTAATACCTTGAATAGACAAAAAAACAAGTTGCCCGAATGCTTTGCCCGTCTGCACGACCATCGTATCGGCAGCCTCAACATTGATTGCGATTCAGGAGTATAAATTGGACATAAAAAATTTGAACATTAACATCCTTCATTATATTTGCGATCATCTCCAACGCAACGAAGACGATCATCAAATCGCGATAGATTCACTAGGCGACGAATTTTCCG
>JASFFF010000350.1:0-4551 GCA_050124445.1 Desulfosarcina sp. | reverse complement strand
CTTGTCCGCTGTCGGTGCACCCCTGCGGATCTGAACGGGATCGCCGTTACCAGAGGGCCGGGGACATTCACTGGCTTGCGTATCGGCATCAGTGCTGTCAAGGGGCTTGCCGCCGCCACTGGCGCCCCGGTTGTGGGTGTCAGCAGCCTGGCTGCCCTGGCCTTGCCCTTTGCAGTGATCGATCACCCCGTGGTTGCCATGATCGATGCCCGCCGGGGAGAGATTTATCACGCCCTTTTTCACGGCAGGACCGATACACCTGAAGCCGTCGGACCGGTGGCCGTGGATGCACCCGAGGCCGCGGCGTCAAGGCTGCCGGAGGGGACGATCCTGGTGGGTTCGGGCGCCGTTATCTACCGCGACATCTTCAAGGCCCGTTGCCCGCGTGTCCGGTTTGCCGATCCAGCCTCGCATGTGATCCGGGCCGCATCGGTCGGCATGTTGGCCATGACACGGTTCGCGGCACATGATGTCGACCCTGTCGACACGCTGCTTCCGGAGTACATCCGCAAGTCAGACGCCCAGGTTCAGATGTCGGGTAGCTGTTGACACAGCCGCATGCATTGGTTATAGATAACCCTTTAAAAGGGTTGATAAAAGCCTTTTGCCGGCTCCGGATGGCGCCGGGGAGTTAGCCATGACACAATTTAACTGGTCCGATCCGCCCAGTCAGACCGCATTCCCAGTGGCAAAGGCCGGATATCCATTCATATTCGCATCCGCTTTTGCCACTGCTGTTTTCGCGCTGCTGGGCATGGCTTTTCTGGCGCTGCTGGGATTGTTGATCACCGGCTTCATCTGTTTTTTTTTCAGGGACCCGGACCGGCTGATACCGAACGGTGAAGGGATTGTCGTTTCGCCGGCCGACGGCAAAGTGATCAAGGTTGAAACGGTGGATCGGTCGCCTTTTATTGATGGGACCTGCACGCGAATCAGCATCTTCATGTCCGTTTTCAACGTGCACGTCAACCGGGCGCCGCACGAAGGGACGATCCGGCAGGTGGTCTACCAGCCCGGGAAGTTCTTTTCTGCCAACCTGGACAAGGCGTCCAAGGATAATGAGCACAACGCGCTACAGCTGGAAAGCCCGACGGGACAACAAGTTGCCTTTGTTCAGATCGCCGGATTGGTGGCCCGTCGAATCATCTGCACCGTTCAACCCGGCGATAGCCTGAGGCGAGGCCAGCGGTTTGGGCTGATCTGTTTTGGGTCCCGACTGGACGTCTATTTGCCGCCCGACACCGATATCCATGTAACGGTAGGCAGTCGGGTCCAGGCCGGTAGCAGTGTCTTAGGCAAATGGGCAGGGGGGTGATGGGCCGACGTCCGACGAATGGCCCCGAGACGTTGCCGAGGGCAACATGATGCTGCTGCATCCTGCAACCGAAAAAGATATCTTACCGGAGGATATCGCCTACGAAATGATATAATGATCGACTGAAGCCGAAACGCGTTGCTTTCCCTATGGCCTTTGCCGTGGGGTTCTGTTTTTCTGTTTGCGGCCAATCGAATGACCATCCAAACCGAAAGTGGTTGAGGAGTAGCCCATTGGAAAGAATACCCATGACCAGACAGGGGTACCAGACGCTGAAAAAAGAGCTGGAACACCTGAAATCCGTTGAACGGCCCCAGGTGATCAAGGCCATTGAAGAGGCGCGCTCCCATGGTGATCTCAGCGAAAATGCCGAGTACAATGCTGCCAAGGAGCGTCAGGCGTTTATCGAAGGCCGGGTGAGTGAATTGGGATACAAGCTGGGAAACGCGGAAATTATTGACGTAGACAATTTACCCAAAGATAGAGCCGTGTGTGCATGCACCGTGGTGTTGGAAAATGTGGATACCGGAGAAGACGTGGCATACCAACTGGTGGGTCCTGAAGAGTCCAACATTGAAAAAGGACGCATTTCGGTGACCTCTCCGCTGGGAAAAGCCATCATTGGAAAAAAACCTGGAGAAGAGATTGTGCTCAATGCACCGGCCGGCAAACGCGTTTATGAACTCGTGGAAATCGTTTAATCAGGAGGACGATTGTGGCAAGAATAACTATTGAAGATTGTTTAGAGAAGGTTCCCAACCGGTTCAAACTGGTTCATATGGCGGCATCGCGCGTCAGACAGATTCGGGAGGGTTCTGAATATCTGGTCAGTTCGCCGAAAAACGAGGACATCGTCGTGGCCCTGCGGGAAATTGCCGCCGGAAAGGTTGTTGAGAAAACCGACGCCGAATAATACTTCTTCAATCGACCCTTGCCCCGGCACAGCTATACATATAAAGCGCTAAACCGACTGGTCGGAAAAGCCATTCACCGCTACAAGATGATCGATGACGGTGACAGGATTGCCGTGGGATTGTCCGGCGGCAAGGACAGTTTGACCCTGCTGTGGTTTCTGGCCGAACGGCGTAAACGGGTACCGATTGATTACACGCTGTTTCCCATCTACGTGGATCCTGGTTTTCCAGGAGGCGTTGCCAATGAACTGGCCGAGACCTGCCGCCGCCTGGGCTTCGACCTGACCCTCGATCGTACGAATCACGGATCCGTTGCCCACAGCGAACAAAACCGGGAAAATCCATGCTTCCTGTGTGCCCGGCTCAGGCGCAAGCGGCTGTACCAACTTGCCGATCGCCTGGGATGCCGCAAGCTGGCCCTGGGGCATAACAAAGACGATATCATTGAAACACTTTTTCTAAACATCTGCTATGCCGGCGAAATCAGTACCATGGTGCCTTATCAAAAATTATTTCAGGGTCGATTCAGCGTCATTCGACCGCTGGCCATGGTCGACGAAACCAGCATCCGTCGTTTTGCGCAAGCGCAGGGGTTTCCCCAGTTTGCCAACCCGTGTCCTTCGGCGGGTCAGACCAAACGCACGGATATAAAGCGCCTTTTGGCCGTGCTGTACCGTTCCAATCGCAAGATCAAAGGCAATATTTACCGGGCCATGAGTCACGTAAAGCCGGAATACCTGCTCAAATAGGCGCATGGCCCTGTAAGGCAAGCCAAGACCTTTATACGAACAGTGGCAATTTTGAGAAAATGAACTACCTACCAGCGAGCAGACCGAAAATGAAAGATGTGCAGAATCAAAGGGATCATCGCAACATCCCCATTGATAAGGTGGGGATTAAAAACCTGCGTTACCCCATCCGGGTCAAGGATCGCCGCGATGGATCCCAGAGCACGATAGCCTCCATCAACATGTATGTGGACCTGCCTCAGGAGTATAAGGGCACCCACATGAGCCGCTTTGTTGAAATGTTGCACTTGCTCAAACTGGAAATTTCCCTGAGCAAGTTTTCCGCGCTGCTTGAGGCCATGAAGCAGAATCTGGATGCCGCATCCGCCCACATCGAGGTCAGTTTTCCCTATTTTATCGAAAAACAGGCCCCGGTGAGCCAGGCGCCGGGTCTCATGGACTACAATTGCCGTATAATTGGCACCAGCAATTCAAGAAATGAGATTGACCTGGTGTCCGAAGTCAATGTGCCGATCACCTCTGTCTGTCCGTGCTCCAAAGAGATATCCGACCACGGCGCCCACAACCAGCGCGGCAGCGTTCAACTCCAGACCCGCTTTAAAAAATTCATCTGGCTGGAGGACATGATCGAACTGGTGGAGTCCTGCGCCTCCTGCGACGTGTTTTCCGTGCTCAAACGCGTGGACGAAAAGCAGGTCACCGAGCAGGGTTTTTCCAATCCCAAATTCGTGGAAGATGTGGTTCGCGATATTGCCGAGCAACTCATCGCCGACGACAACATCACCTGGTTTTCGGTAAGTGCCGAAAACTTCGAATCCATTCACAATCACAGCGCCTATGCACACATCACCCAGGGCGTCGTTCTCGACAGATAGGATCTATTCAAGCGGATCGCCTGCTGCAAAGAGGGGCCGCAGCAACCATTCACCCCGCCGTTGAATCCCTTGCGAAATGATTGAAGAACCTCGCAGCAAGCTGCGAGGAATCTTCGACCCTAAGGAATTCCGTCTATTTTTTTATTCGCTCGCTAACATCGCCGCAAGCGACGGGGAGGTCGCTCGCTGTTGCGGTTCAAAAAAAAAGACGGGTGTTAAACCGATTGATAGGAGAATTGGGTCAGTCTATTTTACAGGCCAAGAGTCCTTTGCGCACAACCTCGAACATGTCACCGAAACGCAGGACTCCGGTGACCGTCTCATCCCGCTTGACAATCAACGGCTGGTGCACACCCATGACATACAGGTTGAGTGCTTTCTCCAGGGTGTCATCTTCCCGAAGAAACTCGAAGCTGCGCGGCGCATGCATCACTTCACCAACGGTTTTGCGGGCGCCACGCTGGCAGATGTCCGCCTCCGGTGCGGACCACAAATGGAATGACTGAACCGCCTTCATGACCCAGGCTTTGGTCAATGTGCCCTCGCTGGCCTTACCCACCATTTTTTGGTAGTTGGGTTCCAGGGCACGGAAGACGTCGATCATGGTCACCTTGCCCAGAAAGGTGCCGCTGTCGTCCACGACAACGGCATCCCGGTGGGCATGTGCGTCGGCCTGGCGGGCCGATTCGAGGGCCTGC
>JASFFF010000349.1:0-4554 GCA_050124445.1 Desulfosarcina sp. | reverse complement strand
GTCATCGACGGCAAGGTGACCTACAAAGCCGTGGCCGAAGCCTTCGATCTGGCTCACACACCCATCGATGCGATGCTGTGATAAGGCCAACGCGACAAACATTGGAAAGTTAAAGATTGCGGGACACGCGATCGGAGAGGCAAACAACCCGATCGCGTCTTTGCTTGGGCGTATTCCCCGCAGCGACTGATGGGCAACGACAATTTGCAGCCCGGGCCACCATCTCTACAAAAGGGGCATCTTTGGGTTAATTGCCCAGCTTTTTGACCAGGCGATGAAACAGGTCTTCAACCATTCCTTCGGCACGGCTGAGCGCCACTGCCGATGTGAAAGCGGAATCCAGTTCTTGAAAAATGGTGCTGAACGGGGATGGGGCTGCCGCGCCTGGCGTCGGTTTCAGCGCTGGCCGCCGATGGTGGCCGTCCTCGAAAAAATAGTTGCATGGGCCCGGCGTATCCCGGCGACGGAACGGCCAGGCGAGCTTCAAACCGGTGATGCGTCTCAACTGTGAGGCGGCATCTGCGGAACCGGAAAAGTCGGCCGCTTTTAGCTGCCGGCCGATTCGCTGCTCCAGTTGCCCAAATATCGCCCTCAGCAGGTGCTGTTCGGTGACGATGAGACCGTGCAGGTACCAGTGGTCCGCACTCTGGCGAAGGGCGGCGAGCCAGCGGTCCGGCAGATTGCGAACGCTGGGGCAGAAATAGGTGCGGCAGGCCATTCCGCCGTAGTAGCTCAATCCGCGCCAATCCTGACCGTGGTTGCCGTCGGCCAATGGATGCAACAGACAGCCCACGCGCTGGCCGCTTTTTTTTTGGTATTCCAGGTCGCTTTGCGCAGGCGACACGCGCATATGGAGCCGGCATGATGACAAGTAGACAGATTTATCAGTGTCTTTGCTGTCGCACCACCCGCCACATCCCAGCCATGCTGACCATTTGGGTGACAATCTGTGTAACGATTCCTGACACAAATTGGCACACAGGCACCCCCCCGTTCTCCCTTTGAAATTTCAACCCTTCGTAAATACGTATAATGTCGTTTTTGGTACAGGTTGTGCTTGATCCGTTTTCAAGCCAATGGAAGCCATTAAGTTTTCTTTCGATGACCCGATAATGATTGCAGGCAGACATAGCTATGTTAATGCCGGCAACCAGTGTTTCTTATCGATGGGTTGAAAAGGTGCGATGAAGAAGACGAACGTTATCAAATTGTATGAAGAGATATCCGTATTCAACGAAATCCTGACCGATAATTCCAGAATCGGACACAAGATCGGCTTTTTCTTTGTGGATACCTTTTCAATTCGACGGCATCGGCTGCTGCGCCGGGCCATCGCTACACTCTATGGTCTCAACAGTCCGGTTGACTTGGCAACCTTGACCGCTTTTTTCTCCGAAAGGGGGCTTCTCGAAGCGGTCGGTGGATGGCGCTATTTAAAGTATATTTCTCAATATAATCAAAAAAACAGTGAATGGCAGAAAGGCCCGTTCAACGATATCCAAAGCCAATATGTCAAATAAGCCGGTCTACATAATTTCAATTCAGGTCGATAAATGTGGCGGTTCGATTGATGCACTGGGCGCAAAAGGGGATTTTTTTCTTGATCAGTTCCTTGCATTTGGTCGTTCCTGCAAACTCGCGGAAATGCATTTCAAATTCCTGAGCCTTGTCGGGTCGACCATTTTTTTCAAATATGTACTTGGCGGCAAAAAGCATCCCGCATTCGCCATTGGGTGCTTTACCGTAGCCCATTTTCTTGAAGTCTTTAACCGTTTCTTCGGTTATAAAATCGTACTCCTGTCGAAACGCTTCAGCAATTGCTTGAGCGCAGTTGAGGCGCTTATATCCATTTTGCCGTCCCAAGAACAGCGCTTCTGCAAAATTTCCAACCATTTTGTCACATCCTCAGACGTAAGCATACAATTTTCTTAATGCCCGAATCTTCGATAAAATGACCATCAAATCGAGAGTGTAAATACCTCGGCCCACCAATGGTGTGGGTTGGCATCCACGGCATCCGTTACCCGACGTGCATGGATTGCCGCCGAAAATTGTAAACTGTTGGCTTTTTTGGTGCCCCCGGCAGGATTCGAACCTGCGGCACACGGATTAGGAATCCGATGCTCTATCCCCTGAGCTACGGGGGCCAATGCAGTCGATCAATCGATGCGCACCGATTGCCCCGGATAGATGGTACTTCGGGGAGTCAGGTTGTTGATCTTCAGAAAATGATTCAGCGACATGTTGTGTTTGCGGGCGATGATATAGGGGCTGTCGCCGCGCTGGACATAATAGGTTTCGGATCCTTTGGTCGCCGTTTGCGCCGCGCGGTCTCGTGACGGAACCGTGAGCACTTGATTGATGCGCAGCCGCGTGGTCGTGAGATTGTTCTTGGCCTGGATTTGCTTGGTCGTTGTGCCATACCGGTTGGCGATAATCCACAGGGAATCGCCGCTTTTGACCACATGCCGTTGATTCCACACCTCGCGGGTGGGCGCCTGACTGCTCTTTGCCCGCGTGACCACCATTCCCCGTTGAGGAATTTTAAGCTTCTTGCCGGCAACAATATAGCTGGAGCGCCTCAAATTGTTGGCCCACATGATTTTTTTGACACTGGTATGGTAGCGGCGGGCAATGGTAGAGAGGGTTTCACCCCGTCTGACCCGGTGATACGTGTATGCCGGCCGGGGCGGTCCGGAAAGGGGAACCTGGTCAATGGATACCAGGAGCCGGTCGGTTTTACCGACCGGCACCCGCAGCCGATACTTGCTGGGCGGCAAGACGCTGTGGCGCAGTTCGGGATTCAACTCCCTGAGCGTCCCGAGGGTGGTTTCCAAGGGCGAGGCCACATCTTTCAAGTGAACCTGGCGCTGAATCTCGACGGCCTCAAAGGCCAGCGGCGGGAACGGCTCAATATCCGACAAGCCATATTTATCCAGGTTTTCGATGATGTGCAGGGCCGCCAGAAAGCGGGGCACGTACCGGGCGGTTTCGTAGGGCAATCGACCGAAAAGATCCCAGAAATCATCCAAATATTTAATATTTTGCGTACGGATCACATGCAGCACCCGGCCTTCACCGCAATTGTATGCCGCCAGCACGGTGGACCAGTCGCCGAAAATGCTGTGCAATTCCTTCAGGTAGGCAATGGCCGCATCGGTGGACTTTTCGAAATCGATGCGCTCATCGATGTACTGATCCCGCTTCAAACCGAATTTATAGCCCGTGGAAGGGATGAACTGCCACAGCCCCAGTGCCCTGGCCCGGGACAAGGCCTTGACCTTGAAGCCGCTTTCTATCAGCGGCAGCCAGGACAGCTCGGCAGGCAGGCCGGCGGCTGCCAGTTTTTTCAGGATCATGGGACGGTATTTACCGGAACGCCGGTAAGATTCAATGAAGAAGCGCTTTTCGCCACCCGTGGTGAAAAGGCGGATCTCTTTCTGGATGTTTTTGTTGAGTTCACGGGGAATGGCATTGTGGTTGCCATTGACCACGATATTCCGCGATGCATATATCTCCAGTATGCGCTTGGAGATCAGAAAACGCAGGTCTTCTTTCTGCTGAACCATTTTGGGCGGGTCATCCGGGTCCACCGTAAGGATCAGCGAATAGGCCCTGTCCAGGGCCTCGAGAGCGCTTTCGAGCTCTCCGTTCTGCCAAAATTCCTGGGCGGCTTCGCAAAAATCCAGCGCTTCGTCCAACTGCTGCTGAATGGCCTGGGTCAGCATCACCGATTCGGCAGCCTGTGTATCGACGGTTTCGGCGTCGATGAGAGATCCAGGTTCATCGGCATCTTCGGCAGCTGCCTGGTGGGCCGATCCGTCTTCAGCTGCAGTAGGATGCCTTTCAGCCGCCAGCAGTTTTGAATTTGATGGCAGCAGGGATGTTTCGATCTCGCCGTCCACCCCGGGAACGTCGACAGCCGGCCAGAGATCTTCCTCAGCGGTTGCTTGTGGGGTATTGGGGGTGGATTGGTGAGCGCAACCGATGAATACAATAAATAGGCAACAACAGATCGTTTTCAAATAAGGGGTTGACAAGGTACAATCCTTTTTTCGGGAATCGGTTTCATGGATTGGTTGTTTCTAGCCGGGTGCTTTGCACCCGATAGCAACCGCAACCATTGAAGCACTGACGTGCTTTTGATTTTCCGGCCGTTGGCCGAAAGTTCAAGCCACCCGCTTACGGGTGGGCGTTGACTCGTGGCAATGCCGGCCAATCTAAAACCGTTTGTGTTAGGGTCCTTACACATGGGAACTTTGCTTTGTCAAGCTGATATCAGCGTTCGCGACGCATGCGTCTACGTCTGGTCGGCTGCCGCCGCGCTCGTTTATGCAGTGCCACCGACCCTTGTTTGTTGCGCTTAACCCTTCATTGGGCGGCGATCGAGCATGCAGACGCGGTGTTGCAGGTAATTGTGACCGCATACCTATGGCAGCTGCTTGTTAGGCGTTATAAGTTATATCCGCATCAATTGAAAAAAAATTAGCTGCCAACCAGATTTTCCTTGAAAAAAATGAATTTTAAGTGTACTAAGCGTCGTTTAAAACTTGC
>JASFFF010000348.1:0-4554 GCA_050124445.1 Desulfosarcina sp. | reverse complement strand
CGGTGGGGGTCGATCTGGTTGCATTTACCTTCTGTAGTCAGACAAGCCTTTCCTATCATAGAAAGCGATCAACAGTCATCTTCAAAACCGGTAATCTTTCGCCTCAGAACACCGAGCGTACCGATTCGTGGCATTGCTGAGAAACGGCCAGAGGCCAGGGCGATCCGGTAGACATCCCGGGGGGCCTGGCCGCCCTCCTCAGGAGTCTCGAAGATGTCGTGAATCAGCAGGTAGCCGCCAGGTAGAATGTGGCCGGCCCAGTTTCGGTAATCGCTGTGAACCGTTTCGAATGCATGGCCGCCGTCGATAAAGATCAACGAGAGCGGCGTTGCCCAGCCGCGGGCGACAACATGGGACGGGCTGACAATGGGCACGACCGTCTCCTCAAGTTCGGCCAGGGCCAGGGTGTTTCGGAAAAGGGGCAAGGTGTCCAGGCAATAAGTGCTGAAGTCGAGAAGCGACGGATCGAAGTATTCCTCGCCGGGCTGTTGCTCCTCGGAACCGCGATGGTGGTCGATAGAGAAAAGGACTGTTTTGTTTTGGCGACAGGCGCTGCCGATATACACAGCCGACTTGCCGCAATAGCTGCCGATCTCCAAACAAGGGCCCAGTCGTGAAGCCTTTACGGCAATTTCGTAAAGCCCCCTGCCCTCGACGGGATCCAAGAACCCTTTGATAGTGTCGATGAGTGTTGGATCTAGTGTCACTGTTTTGCTCGGCTAAGGGTTTACAGTCGAAAGAGGATCAAGAGATATCGTCGTAATTCCTGACCAGCACCTCCCTCGGCTTGACCCCATCCTGGGGGCCGATGATGCCCTCTTGCTCCATCATTTCGATAATCCGGGCCGCACGGTTATAGCCGATGCGCAAGTGCCGCTGAACCATGGAAATGGACGCCTGCCCGGCCTGGGTCACCAAAGCCACGGCATCGTCATAGCGGTCATCATACTCTTTCTCGCCCGAGGCCTCGAGTTCCTTGGCCGGCGCCTTGACGACGCTTTTGTCGTAGTCGGGGCGTTGCTGTTTCTTCAAAAATTCGGTAACCCGCGTTAGTTCCGCCTCGGAAATGTAAGCGCCATGAATGCGCTGAAGCCGGGCTGTCCCCGGGGGCAGGAAGAGCATGTCCCCATTGCCCAGCAGGCTCTCGGCTCCATTGGTGTCGATGATGGTGCGCGAATCGGTTTTGGAGGAGACCTGGAAGGTCAGGCGTGTGGGAAAATTGGCCTTGATGATACCGGTAAGCACATCCACGGATGGTCGTTGGGTGGCCAGAATCAGGTGAATGCCGGCCGCCCGGGCCATCTGGGCCAAGCGGGTCAACGCCACCTCCACGTCGCGGGAGGCCACCATCATCAGGTCGGCCAGTTCGTCGATAATGATGACGATGTAAGGCAGCGGTTCCACCGGTTGGCCGTCTTCGCCCGTGGGCTGTTCCTTTTGAATCTTGCGGTTGTACTGGTCGATATGGCGAGTTTTCTTCTCTGAGAGCAGCTCGTAGCGGTGCTCCATTTCGCGTACGGCCCAAAACAGGGCGTTGGTGGCTTTTTTTACATCGGTGACCACCGGGGTGATCAGGTGCGGAATGCCGTCGTACATGGACAGTTCGATGCGCTTGGGATCCACCATGATCAACTTGACTCGGTCCGGGGTCAGCTTGTAGAGCAGGCTGCAGATCATGGTGTTCAGGGCCACGCTCTTGCCCGCCCCGGTGGCACCGGCGATAAGCAGATGGGGCATCTTTTCGAGACCCGTGGAAACCGGGTTTCCCACGATGTCCTTGCCCAAACACAATGTCAGGTTGGTCTTGGCCTGCTCGAAGGCGGGTGACATGATCATCTCTTTGAAACGGACCGTTTCCCGGTCGGTGTTGGGGATTTCCACACCGATGACGGCCTTGCCCGGTATGGGCGCCACGATACGGATGCTAATGGCGCGCAGGGCCAGGGCCAAATCGTCGGTAAGGTTGACGATACGGTTGATTTTAACACCCGGCGCCGGTTCGTATTCGAAGGTGGTGATCACGGGCCCCGGCGTGACGGCGACCACTTTGCCGTTGACGCCGAAGTCCTCCAGCTTCTTTTCCAGCAAGCGAGACTGCATGTGCAAGTTGGCTTTGCTGGTGGATTGTGGACGCTCCTGCGGCTCATCGAGGAAGTTAACCGACGGCAGCGTAAATGCCCCTTCCGCTTTCATGAATTCGAACACGGCCTGCTTGGGCACCGGCTTGATCGGCACCGGTTTGGGCTCGGGTGTCTTGATGGTGATTTTCTCTTTTTTCTTCTTCTTGGCGGCTTTGAGGGTCCGGCGGCGCTTGACGCTCTTGTGGCGGCGCTCCTTCCACTTGATCATAAACGTGGCCAGACGGTCGAAGAGCACCGTGTTGGCCGCCTTGCAGCGGCGGTAAAAGGCCACCACCGAAAAACCCGTGGCCATGATGAAGCCGATGAGCCACACCAGCATCAGAATGATTGATCCGCCGGCCGCGTTGGAATAGCGAACGGCAAATGACTTGAGGGGGATGCCGACGATGCCGCCCGCGGAAAAGCGGCTGCCGAACAGGATGTAGTGGTCCTGTTTGAACGCCAGCAGGCTGCCCGTGGTGATGATCAGCAGGATGCCGCCGACAGCCAGCGGCAGCATGGCCTGCCCCGGGTTTTTGCCAAAGAAAAGGGTGCTGCCCAGCAGGCATAGGAAAGGCACCCAGAATGCACCGATGCCAAATAGGCCGACCAGGATGCCGGCAAAATTGGCACCGAAGACACCGAACAGGTTCTGGACTTTGGCAGTTCCGCCGGCGTTGAAAAACAGGCACGGATCGGCCGGATCAAATGATAGCAGGCTGATCAGGCTGAATACCACCATGAAGAAAAAAAGAATGCCGATAATCTCTTTTTTCATAACTGGAACCTTTTAGTAGCTTGTCCCCGAACCGATGCCTGCTTTCTATCTTCTACTTTCTGCCTTCCCGCTTCCATCATCAATCATCCATCCACCCTCGTCCGCGTTCCCCATCAGACCTCGACCAGGAAGGGCAGAATCACCGGTCGTCGACCGATGGTATAGAAAAAATACTGCCGCAGGGCGGTCTGGATGCGTGAGCGAATGCGGTCCACCCGGTTGGGCACATCTGGAGTGACATCCTCCACGATCTCCAGAACCACACACTGGGCATCCTGAAGCAGATAGCCGGTCTCGGTTTCGAAGACAAACCCGCGGGAAACGATGTCGGGACCGTAGACCACGATACCGGTCTCTTCATCGAAAGCCATATTGACCACCACCAGGCCCTCTTCGGAAAGCACCCGCCGTTCTTTGAGCACGCTACGCCCCACATCGCCGACGCCCTTGCCGTCGATCAGCACCCGGCCGGCGCAAATGCTGTCACGAATTTGAAACCCCGTTTCACCGAGCTCGATGATCTGGCCGTTTTGGGCCAGGATTCGGTGATCTTCAGGAATGCCCACCTCCCCTGCCAGGCGGGCATGCAGCACCAGGTGCCGGTACTCGCCGTGTATGGGCATGAAGAATTTGGGCTTGGTCAGATTGATCATCATCTTGAGCTCTTCCCGGAAGGCGTGACCGGATACGTGAATGTTGGAAATCTTCTCATAGACCACGTCGGCGCCCTGCCGGTATAGGTTATTGATGATGTTGGCAATTGCCTTTTCATTGCCCGGTATGAATTTGGAGGAGAGAATGACCGTGTCCTCCGGGTGGATGTTGATTTGCTTATGGGTTCCGGCAGCCATTCTGGCCAGGGCGGACATGGGCTCGCCCTGGCTGCCGGTGGTGACCATGATGACCTCGTCATCCGGGTAATGGCTCAACTCTTCGATATCGATGTCCATGCCGTCGGGAATGTCCAGGTAGCCCAGCTTGCGGGCAATGGCAACGCTCACCTCGATGCTGCGACCGTTAAAGACAATTTTTCGGCCCCGCGTTTTGGCAATGTTGACGATCTGCTGGATGCGGGCGATGTTGGAGGCAAACAGGGCCACGATGATGCGCCCGCTGGCTGCATCGGTGATCCTTGACAGTTCGGCGCCGATCTCCTGGGCCGAAATGGTATGGCCGTCTTTTTCCACATTGGTGGAATCCGAGAGCAGGGCCAAAACGCCCTCTTCACCGCATTGGGCAAAACGGTTTACATCGGTAAGCATGCCTTCCACGATGGTCTGGCTCATTTTGAAGTCACCGGTGTGCACCAGCATGCCCACCGGCGTGCGGATGGCCAGGCCCACCCCATCCACGACGCTGTGATTGACCCGGATGAATTCCACTTCGAAGGGCCCGATTTTGAGCTGCTCCCGCGGCATCACCTCGTGTAGCGAGGCCGCGGTCAACAGGTCGTGCTCTTCCAGTTTGTGGCGCACGATTCCCAGGGTAAACGGGGTTCCGAATACCGGCACGTTGATTTCCTTGAGCAAAAAGGGCAAGGCACCGATGTGATCTTCGTGGGCGTGGGTCAAGATGACCCCGGATACCCGACCGCGGTTTTGACGCAGGTAGTCCAGATCCGGAATCACGTAATCCACACCCAACATGTACGCTTCG
>JASFFF010000347.1:0-4566 GCA_050124445.1 Desulfosarcina sp. | reverse complement strand
CCCGCTCATCAACACGGCACCAATAATCCCGAACAGAAATAAAAAATTGTGGGTGCCCACCAGCCTCAGGGGCGTCTTTTCGGCTTCATCTTTGGGGACGCGCCCGGTCTCCTTTTTGAAGTAATATAGATCGAGGAAAAAATAGACCACCAGCAGCATGCCCGCAACGACCAGCATGTGGGGCAGGATCTTGAATGTCCAGAAAAAGGAGACGCCATGCAAGAAGCCCAGAAACAGCGGCGGGTCACCCAGCGGCGTCAGCGAACCGCCCACATTGGCCACCAGAAAAATGAAAAAAACAACCATGAAGGTGCGGTTCTTGCGATAATTGTTGGCCCGCAAAAACGGTCTGATCAACAACATGGCCGCGCCCGTGGTGCCCATCCATGACGCCAATACGGTCCCTATGATCAGGATGATCACATTGATCAGCGGCGTTCCGCGCAAGGATCCCTTTAGCAGAATCCCCCCGGAAACGGTGTACAGGGACCACAGCAAGATGATGAACGGCACATAATCCGCAAGGATGATATGGAAAATTTCGTACATCGCCGTGCCCCGGTATACAAAGAGAAACGGACCCGCCAGAGACGCAGCCCAAAAGGCAGATACCTTTCCGAAATGGTGGTGCCAGAACTCAGGCGCAATCAGCGGAAACAGGGCGATGGAGAGCAGCATGCAGGCGAAGGGGATACAGCTCCACAAGGGGAGCTCCGGTCCCAGATCTTTGTGCCCGTGGTGTCCCGCTTCTGCCGCACCGTGTCCGCCTGACGCATGCGGATCTGCATGCTCGACAGCTCCAGCACGACTATCTTCTTCATGCTCGGTGGGGGCGGGCTGAGATTCTGACGCCCACGAAAGTGGACTCAGGGCAATCATGGCAATAAAAACGGCGACGAACCAAACGATTAAATTGCTCGAACGTCTGCAAGATACGCGCATGGGCTGTCCGGCCTCCCCCTTATGTAGACCGGTCAATGATTTGATTGACCGGTGTCATTAAAAAAAATGGAGAACACCGGCTGAAACGAAGGGGTGTCCCAACGCATGGTCAGCCAGTATGTCAATCCTTGCTCAGATGCGCCTATTATCTACAGGGTAAGCCGTCCACAGGCAAGAAAGGCTATCGGCTATCCCCGGATGGCAATTGAAGCCTATCGTATGCGCATTTGAATTTCTATGTCGCTCCGGCCAGCTGATACGCTCAATGCACCACCCGGGCAGTCACCCCTGCAGGGCAACGTCTAACCAATAGATATGAAAGTAAATGCAGACTTTGCATACTACAAATTTTAATTTATTGTCAACTGGTTTGGCAGGTATCCGATGGGGGATGCAACGGGCGGTAAATGGGTGTCATCTTGGCTCCGTGCCCATTGTCGGCGATCGAGTGTGATATGTGCGTAACAAACCGGTTGTCATCGATTGAATCGCGTTATCGTGCCATGACGGTGAAAACAATTGAAGGACCTCGCCGCAGGCTGCAAGGAATCGTCGGCCGTAAGACATTCTGTCTATTTTTTCGACTTGCTCGCTGTTGCGGTTCAAGGCAGCCGCTAAATCATTGATCATTCCGACTGCTGCGGTGTACAACCCCAAAGGTGCCAAATGGGTTGTTCGGCCACCAATTACAAAGCCGCCGTCTATTGGCATGTCGGATGATCTCTAAAAAACTTGAGCTCACAGTGGCCAACGCATTAGGCATACCCCATTGTCCAAACACATGCAGGATTGAAGAACCTCGCAGCAAGCTGCGAGGAATATTCGACCGTAAGGAATTCTGCCTATTTTGTATTCACTCGCCATCCCCGCCACCCCGATAAGCGGGATCGTTGCTTCGCTTCGACAAGCGACGGAGAATGCGCTCGCTGTTGCGGTTCAACGGGCACGCGTGGTTGGACGTTAGACAGGACGGCCATCATTGACCACCATCCGACCATCCGGGTTAATTGAGATTCATGCCGCCGTAATGCTCTTCGGCCTGGCCGGATTGTTCGGCAAATTGCTGATGCTGCCAGCCTGGGCCATTGTTCTGGGCCGCACTGGTTTTGCAACAGCCGCCCTGGGAGCCATTCTGCTTTTCAGCAAGGGCGCGCGGCGACCTCGCGGAATAAAAACCGTCAGCCTTTTTTGCCTGCTCGGATTGGTTCTGGCGGTTCACTGGATCACCTTTTTCCATGCCATTCAAGTATCCAGTGTCGCGGTCGGTCTACTGGCCTTTTCCTCATTTCCGATTTTCATAACGGCCATGGAGCCATTCTGCTTCAATGAAAAACGCCGCTTCATCGACATGTTTACGGCCTTTTTGGTGCTGCTGGGTCTGGGTATTATCGTCTATCCATCACCATTCGGTAGCCAGGTTTTTTCCGGCGTGTTGTGGGGCACCCTCTCCGGTTTCACATTTGCCATTTTATCCTTGTTGAACCGGAAATGGGTTCAACAATACCCACCTGTGGTGATTGCATTTTATCAAAATGGCGTGGCGGCCCTACTACTGCTGCCAATGTGGATGGTATTCCAGATACGCATAGAAGGCAGCCAATGGGGGCTGTTGGCCTTGTTGGGGGTCGTTTGCACGGCACTTTCCCATGTCCTGTTTATCCGTGGATTGGCCTTCATACGTGCCCAATTGGCCTCGATAATCGCCTGCCTTGAACCCGTGTACGGGATTGTTTTTGCCTTTTTGTTATTG
This sequence comes from Desulfosarcina sp., assembly GCA_050124445.1. Taxonomy (GTDB): domain Bacteria; phylum Desulfobacterota; class Desulfobacteria; order Desulfobacterales; family Desulfosarcinaceae; genus Desulfosarcina. The sequence continues at coordinate 1,874 of JASFFF010000347.1, read as the reverse complement.
CATGAGATCCCGTCGATGCACACCCTGGTAGGGGGAATGGTCATTGTGATGACCACCTTCGTGGCCATGGTTCGACGGGCATCGGTTTGACCACCGGCCCGTATTGATGTGCCCCTTGCAGCGATCGCTTGAGCCAATTGCCACGTGGCAGTCGATCCAGGGGATTGTCTGCCTGGTCCGCGCATCATAATTACCGTCCGCTTGGCGGGAGCCCAACCGCAGCGGCCACATCCATCATGGGGTGCCAAATGAATCCAGTAGAAACCAATCCGGATGTCATCGTCGATTTCATCACCGGCCGGTCCATACCCAATGTGGGGCCCGAGATGAATCGGCAGCAAGTGGAACGCTATTTAATTGAACAAAAAGGCTACCGGCACCAAGAGGTGCTGGTGGACGCGCCAATCGAGCTGGAGATCGACGGCGAGGTGTATCGTTCGACTGTGGACCTGGTGATTCAGATCCAGGATCGACCCCTAATAGCAATCAAATGTGCCGCCGGTTCACTGGGTTCCCGTGAGCGGGAAATTGTTAGCGCCGCCCGCTTGCTGGCCCAATCACCACTGCCGCTGGCACTGGTTTCCGACGGGTCCAATGCGGTGCTGTTGGACGTGGCAAGCGGAAAAAAAAAGGCCGACGGGTTGATGTGCATTCCATCCCGGGATGAAGCCGCGGACTTGGCCCAAACCGCCCCCCTGCCGCCGATGGCCCCGGATCGATTGGCCAGGGAAAAACTGGTGTTTCGATCCTATGATTCCATGAATATCAACGTACACGGCCAGGGTGGATGAAGGCCGTTGAGTAATCCCCGCAGGGGGACGTTACCGGGTCCTCGCTGGCTCCCGGTCAAGGCGGGAAGCGGGTTTCATTGGGAAACAACCGATTCGGCAGGGGTGGGCCGAAAGGGGCCCCAGTGTCGATTTTACCTGAAACGGCGGGTGGTTGAAATAAGTTCAGCCCTTGAAGTCATAGTTCCCCACCACCTTGTCCGTGAACCGCATCAGCGGGCCGCGCCGGTCCATTGCATATACACGCAGACGCTGCCACCATGCTGCACCCAGCAATACCCGATGTATTGAATAGTCCCGGGTGTCGGTGAGCCCGTCGACCTCGATCTGCTCGATGCCGAAATCCCCGTATGCGGGGCCCAGCATCATGGCTGCCGCGATGATGTCAATGGCGTGCTCTTTGGTCAGTACCCGGCTGTATAGCTTGGACAGGGCCGCTGGGCGGCTGTCGTATCTCAGGCTTCTGGCAATGGCCACGATACGATTTACAGGAAAGCTGTGAAGCTCCACCGTGCAGCCGTAATCCGTCTTCATCACCAGAAATGGCGTGTTGTTGGTGATGACTAAAAGATCCATGTCGTTGGGGAGGTGATTGCCCGGATCGCCGTCCAGGTATCGAGCCAATGAACCGAACAGCAACAGTGATTTGGGATGGTAGTCGTTTAAATCCGCTTTGATCCGATCGATGGCGGACAGCATGGGCAGCAGTTGATGATCGTTTTCCACCATGCCTCACTGTTGGCATATGAATTACACGAATTCGGAGAGAATATTGTAACGGAGTAAGATGGCAAAGGCAAGACTGCGCCGAAATCCTGCATGGTCTCGGAAAACGGCGCATGAATTGAAACGTTAAAAATGATGGACCCGACTACTGGCCGGCCACATCCTTACTGCAGTGCTTGCAGACCTTGGCGCGTCTTTTGATAATTTCTGCACAATACGGACATTCTCGCGTGTAGAAGCGCTCGTGTATTTTCTGCACCGCCGCATCCACCGCTTCTTGAAGCAATTGATTGCCGAACTTGAGGTTGCGGATGGGCTCGATGGCTTCCAGCTCCGCGATGTCACCGATCATTTCGGCCG
>JASFFF010000346.1:0-4568 GCA_050124445.1 Desulfosarcina sp. | reverse complement strand
AGGCATCCAGGTGGCCGGCATCTTCCAATGCGATGACGGCCGGCCCCATGGGACCGACCACGTCCGAGCCGGCCACCCAGGTGGCAGACGCTGCCTCGATGGGGCGTCCGGAAAAGTAGTCCCTGACGATCAGACGATGGATGTCGGATCGCTTTTTCCCCAAATAGCGACCGGGTCGAAGCCAGGCTCTAATCAGGCAGCCGTTGCTGCAAAAATAAAACACATGCCCGTTTTTCAGCACCATGGCGGCAGCGGTTTGCTGATATCGGGCCGGAAACATGGCACAAACCGGGCAGCGGTCGACAGGGCTGATTGCCATTCGTCCGTCGTGTCCGAGCCCCTTTAGGGCCGGTGTCGGCCCACCGCCGTCGGCCCAACCGGTGCCCACAACCAAAAACAGGCAGCCTATCATGCAAATGGGCTTCATATAATGCTTGGCGGCGGATACCCATGTCGGCATGGCGGTTCCTTTCAGGCTGCATAAGCAATCAGACCGGGTAGAAAATAGAGTGTTAATGTAAATGGTTTTATGCCAAACTGCAAGATTGACCATGACCTGAGAATTCCGATATCTGCGTGCTTGTGGGGTCGGGATTGCCATCAGGCCCGGACGCAGGGGCGACTTTTCAAATAGGCGTCAACTATCCAAATGAATCTATTTTCAACGACACCGGTTGATGTGGCTGCGCTATTTATGCTGGGATTGCTGGGCACCGGTCATTGCATTGGCATGTGTGGTCCGTTGGTGGTGGCTTTGCCCGGCCAGACCCAGCGATTCTCGGCCCACCTGGCCTACCATACCGGTCGGCTGATCACCTATGGCATGATTGGTGCGCTGATGGCGGCTGCCGGCAGCGGGTTGAATTTACTGGCAGCGACCATTGGCAGTGACCCCATGCTGTGGATGACCCGGGTTCAGGCGGCGATCACCTTACTGGCAGGCCTGTTTCTGATCCTTTTTGGCTTGTCTCGTCTGGGGTTTGTCGGTGAACCGGCATGGATGGCCATAGCCGTGCCCAACCGGCTGCCCGGATGGCGGCGCCTGGTTTCCAAGGCTGCCGAACGGCGCAGCAATCTGGATCTGTTCGCCATGGGGTTGCTGCTGGGTGGCCTGCCCTGCGGGCTTTCCTACGCCGCTTTTGCCAACGCCCTGGCCAGCGCCCATCTTCCATCCGGTGCGTTACTGTCCCTGGTTTTCGGTTTGGGCACCGTGCCGGGCCTTTTGATGGTTGGCATGGGCGCCGCCCTGTTGTTGACCCGCTTCAGACGCCAGGCGGATATTCTGGCCGGATTGATCATGCTGGCCATGGCGGCCAACCTGTTAATAAAAGTCTTGGATATGTTTTAACCCGAACGCTGCCCCGCATCGATTTGAAGCCAACCAAAGCGATGCGGCTCACCGGCGCCGGGAACCTTTTTCAAAGATGATTGGCCACGATCCAATCGGGCCTTAGATGGGGTTTTGAAACCACTTCTGATAAACCGGTAAAAAGTCACATTTCAGATGGTTTCGTAAAAAGTGCCGAGATCAAGGCTTGCGGGCCGCGAAAGCGAGCTTAAGCGAGCGAACAGGAAATCGATTCTTATCCTAACGGCGAACATTTATGTTCCATCCCGAGGAATACCGCTATCGCGGGTGCCGTAGGCAGCGTACGTATGGGTACTCCGCAGTGACGAGGGATGAAGCGTAACGCAGATATCGGACTTTTTACGGAACCATCACTTCTAGTCAATTAAACCGGCGTCCTGCAGCATAGGAAGCAGGTGCGCCAGACTCTGCCTGCCGGCCGCTTCGGGCCGATCGGTATAGGGGTAGAGCTCCAGGCTCATGTCGTGGCGGTAACCACAGCGCTGCATGGCCGCGAATACCGCAGGAAAGTCGATGGCGCCCAAGCCGGCGATGAGATGATTGTGCTCACGGGTGGGGGCGATGTCCTCGATGTGTATGTGGCCGACCCAGGCGAACAATTCCTCGAAAGCGACCGCCGGATCCTCTCCGGCACAAAAGAAGTGGCCGATGTCAAAATTGATGCCTACGATCGACGCCTGAATCTCCGCCACAAAGGGTTTGATTTCCGCGGAGCGTTCCATGAGCAGATCCGGTTCGGGTTCAATAAGCAGGCGAACGCCCAACTCCTGCGCCGTGGGGATCACCTGATCCAGGCCCTGATGAAACAGGTGCAGGGCCTCTTTGCGGGTCATATTGGCCGGCAGCGGGCCGCCCGGGGGCACAGAAATATTGCTGCATCCGATGAATGCGGCAATTTTCAGGCAGGCCAGGGTGTGATCCACACGGATCTGGCGCCGGACGTCCTCCGGTTCGATCCAGGAGGGCAGGTAGGTATCACCCACCGCGAACAAGGTGAAGCTGTTGAGATTGGTGGGGTGCAGTTGGTTTTCCGCCAGAGACGCTTTCAATTCCGACAACTTGGCATGGTCGTATTCAGGTGGATAGAGGTGGGGCTGGTCGCACATGATCTCTACCCCGGCAAAACCCAGTCGGGCGATTTTGTCGCATGCGTCCAGCAGCGAATAGTTAACGAAAGCGTTGGTGCTGTAGCCGAAAATCATCGGGATGATCCTTTCTCTTGTCTATCAACCCTGCCAAAGCGCTTTGCCGACGGGTGATCGGTCGTCGCCGGCCATGACCGTCCAGTATTCCCCTTCGGCCTGGCAACAACCACGCACGCAGCCCCTCATGCGGTGTCGTGCCGGTTACTCGTATCGGCTGTCGTGATGCGGGATTCCACTTGATCTGCGAGTCGTTTGAGCGCCGCGAATTGGTCTTCGAAGGTCAAGGGCGCATGGAGTCCGATCGGCCGCTTGAAGTAAAAGCCCAGTTCGGCTACAGGGCCGGCGATACCTGCAGTGTGGAGGGCGGCCGTCCAGCGGGCCAGATCCAAGACCATGGGGGTAGCCAGAATGGAGTCCCTGCCTTGCAGGTTGATGCGCAGGCTCATGGGCAGGCCGAAAATTCCGGTGATGTCGACAACGTCCCACGCCTCCTTGGCATCGCCCCGGGGAGGATAGTAGTCAATGTGCACTTTGTGGGTGGGTTGCCCGTAGCGCTGGCCGACCCGGTATCCAAGAATGTCGTCCAGCAGATGCGTTTTGTTGTTCAATTTGCCGCTGGCGTTGTCCGGGTCCATCAGGTTCAGACCGTCGGCGTTGCCCAAAATGTTCAGGCTGTACCAGCCGTCGACATACAACCCCCGGGCCTTCAAGGCTGACGCCAAGACCACCTTGAAAAAGGTTTGTCCGGTCTTGCCGTCTCGCCCGGCAAGGGGCACCCCTTTTTCTACGGCTAGCTGGCATATGGCAGGCAGTTCGACCGTGTTGGGGGTGAAGTTGATTACCGGGATACCGTCGAGAATGGCTGCCAGGACATAGGCCAGGTCCGGCAGCACGGTCGCATCGGCGTCGGTGACCAACTGGTCCACACTCGCGTAGCCCTCCGGGTCGGAGATGTCGCAAGCTGCCGGCAGCAGGTTGATCAGCACCGGCTGGGCGTGTGGAAAGCGTTTACGGCTATGCTGGATATCGGCATGCAGGCGGCTGATCTGATCGGAAAGGGACTGACTGGGATCCGGCGCTTCAAATACGGTCATCTGCATCAATGCGGATTGGTGAGGCCGCCACAGGCCTTGTGGCAAAACGCCATGGCGGGCCAGGGCCTCTGCAAGGCTGTCATTGGCCGGGTCCCAACCGGTCATGGCCACGTCCTGGCAGGGGCCCAGAAAAGAAAATTGGTCAGCTGTGGTCAAGCCGGGCAGGATCAGCTCCGGCATCTGGTGCATGGCTGCCACGGCTGCCGCCAGTGTGCTGCCAATGGCCCCTTTGGCTCCGGCCACCAGCAGCAACAATCGGGGGGTATGGTCTGATGAATTCGACATTGATATCGGCAATCCTTACAGGCAGGCCCTCAGGCCGGATCGTTAAACCGTGGTACCATAAAGGGAAGGCACGCCAAAGTCAAGGAAGGGCGGCCATGCAAGCCATGCGGGGGGCGTTGCCGATTCGTAGATCGAGGCGGACCATCCACTGGCGTCAGTCAGACGTGGCACCGGTGATGGCATTAAATCAAGGTTACGCATTCAGCGTTTGAACGTCTGTCAACAATTCCCGGAAGCGGACGATATGCTTTTTCTCTTCTTCGATGATATGCTGCATTTGGTCGGCCAGGGACGGATCGTCAATCAGCGTCTTGAGAATTTCATAGAAGGTGATCGTGTCATCCTCGAAGCCGATGAAGGTGCGGATCATTTTTTCTGGCGTGTCAACGGTCTCAAAATCCACTTCTTGCAGGGAAAATGCTTGTCCTTTTACCACATCTTCCACAAGGGCCCGGCTCATTTCGGCCATCAGGTGATGGTCCTCACCCCGTTCCAGGCGGTCTTTCAGTTCATGGAACCAGCGGGCGTGCTCATGTTCTTCTTGAGCGATCCAGGTTAAAAGGTCTTTCAATGGATGATCCGGTGTCTGCCGGCTGGCATCCAGATAGGTTTTCTCTCCATTATTCTCAAGTCGTATGGCGATATCCAGAATATCTCGAGCGGTAAACATGGGGC
>JASFFF010000345.1:0-4587 GCA_050124445.1 Desulfosarcina sp. | reverse complement strand
CCTTCCTTTGGACTGGGGAAACCGCCGGGAGGACGACCTATGGCAGCCTACCGTCGACATCTATACCAAGGATGGGGAGACGGTGGTTCACGCCGAACTGCCGGGTATCAAAAAAGAGGACATTTCAGTGGACGTCAAAGACAACGTCTTGACCATCAAGGGCAAGCGGTCCAGCGAAGAAGAGATCGATGAAGACGGCTATTATCGTAAAGAGAGGCGATTCGGCGCCTTCCAGCGGTCTGTCCCGCTTTCAGAAGCCATCGATCCCCAACACGTGAAGGCCACCTATCGGGACGGCGTTCTGACAGTCAGGATGCCGCAGCTCGAGGAGACGGGGACGCGTCGCATCGCGATCGACTAGTGCGACCATGGCAACCGTCCAATACTGCCGCGGTCGGTCTATTTCCCGCAGCCGGTAACACTTGATCGCTAAGGAGAGAAGAACGATGCCGTATCATACGCTCGACGATCTCCCCCAATCCGTCAGGAACCCCTTGCCCAAGCATGCCCAGGAGATCTATCTGGCGGCCTTCAACAACGCATGGGATGAATACAAGGACCCTGAAGATCGGCGGGGAGACGATTCACGCGAGACGGTCGCCCACAAGGTCGCCTGGGCGGCCGTGAAAAAAAAATACGAAAAAGACGGCGATCAGTGGAAGCCCAAATAGGCACCTACGGCCACCCGACTGGATGGAGAAAGCAGTCGCGGCGGCGGTTGTCGTGCTCCTTGCTGGCGTCGTTGACTGACAAAAGAGGTGGCAGCATGAAACCCCGAAACGATCCATCCACTCGCAGCACCCGGCAAATTCTTGAATCGGCAATGCGTCAACATGAGCAATTGAGCCGCCATTGGGAGACGGCGCGGAGCGCTGCCGGCAAGCCTGACACCAAAATGCTTCTAGACTATATTCGCCGCAAGGAAAACGGATTCGTCGATATGGTCTCCCGGTACCTTGCCCATGCTCCGGACGAAATTCTGGACACCTATTTTCAATTCACTCCGGAAGAGGCGCACATGGCGGATCGGTTCGAGATTTGGCAGCCGGAACGTAGTGACACGGTGGCGGAAATTATTGACGCCGTTTTGCAGTGGGATGCCGTAATGGAAAAATACTATCGCCGAGCAGCCCAGATGGCTTCCCGCGAGGCGTTGCGCGATATGTTCCTTCGGCTGGCGGACGGCGTCATCGACAAGCAAAAAGCGCAGGCCCAAAACGCAAGCTGGCTAAGGGATTTGTAACACAGACGCTGCAAAAAAATGAACGCAATTTCATATGACGGACCGTGTGATCTCCATCAACCATCGACACATGCATAATTGCAGGGAAACTGTAAAGGAGGAGACATCATGACTGAGAACAAACCATTCCAATTCAAATTCTTTCTGCCCGATGCACGGCTGCTAGATTTCGAAGAAATCGCGGCCTTGCACGCCAAACTCGATCAATCCGCACCGCAGGCGGACGAAAAAGGCTTGTGGATTGAGGTGACCTGTCCGGACCGGTCCTGCCTTGATGAAGATGGAAAGTTGACCCTGCCCGTCGCGGGCGAGGAACCGGAACGTAAGGGGATCTTCTTCAATCTTTTCTGCCCAGAAGGACGCTGCGAGATCGTCCAGGCTACCGACATCCCTTGACACGGTTTTCGTACTCAGCGAACCGACGGCATGCCAGACGCACAGCCGTACCATCCGTCAAGCGCCGAACGGTCTTAACCGTCCGGCGCTGGCCATGGCCAAGGGAATCAGATCGGTCGTCGCAACACGCGGGCCCAATCCTCCGGCCAGGCACGCCCGCTCACCGAAGCTGCACACAGTATCCGGGCGGCAGTGCGTGGCGTTCAAGATGACGGTCACCGGGCGCCAGCTGCGGCGACCGAGCCGCGACGGGGTTGAATGGTTCCCGGTGACGATCAGAACGTCCAGTTTCAGGGCCTGGAGCTCAGGCAGGTGATCGTCCACCTTCTCGATCCGGGAAACCATGCGGTCAAAATCGCCGCCATCTTCGGCACTCTTGGACGTCTTGACGTGCACATAAAAAAACTCGGCGTCACGCCACCGCTTTTCCAGCAGCCCAAATAGGTTCCATGCCCTATGTGCACCTGTTTCGATTACCCATATTATCGGGACATGTGAGTCCTGTCCCCACAACCCCCAGCAACGATAGAGGAGATGGTCATGACAATAGAGGTCACTAATCCGTTAACTGGAGATGTGGTCCAGCGCTACCCCGTCATGGATCCGGATGAAGTGAACACTCGGATCGAAGCGGCCAGCAACGCATATGCCGAATGGCGTCGGATAGCCAGCGACAGACGCGAGGCCTGTCTGCACAAAGCCGCATCCATGTTGGAAACCAACAAGGATCGCTATGTGGGACTGATGGCTCTGGAAATGGGCAAACCGGTGCGGGACGGCCACGCCGAAATTGAAAAGTGTGCCTGGTTGTGTCGACACGTCGCCGAGACGGCAGCAGATATGCTGGCGCCCGAAATCATCGATACCGATGCCCGCAAAAGTTTCGTGGCGTTCCAACCGCTGGGCGTGATCCTGGGGGTGATGCCCTGGAACTATCCTTTCTGGCAGGTATTCCGATTCGCCGCGCCCGCTTTGGTGGCCGGCAACGCGGTCCTGCTCAAACACGCTTCCAACGTTTCCGGCTGCAGCCTGGCCATCGAGGAACTGATGCACCAGGCCGGATTTCCACCGACGCTTTTCCAGTCACTGCTGATCTCAAGCGACCGGGTTCAAGCGGTCATCGGTCATGCATCGGTCAGGGCAGTAACACTCACGGGCAGCAAATCCGCCGGTGGGTCCGTAGCGGCTCATGCCGGCAAATTGATCAAGCCGAGCCTGCTGGAACTGGGCGGCTCCGATCCCTATCTCATACTGGCGGACGCAGATCTCGATCTGAGCGCAGAGGCATGCGTGGCCGGCCGTCTGCTCAATTCTGGCCAGAGCTGCATTGCCGCCAAGCGTTTCATCGTCGAGGAGGCTGTACAAGAGGAATTCGAACAGCGTGTAATCGAAAAGATGAAGACCGCACGAATGGGTGATCCGTTTGACCAGAACACCGACGTCGGTCCGCTGGCCCGCGGCGATTTGCGTGACACCCTGCATCAGCAGGTACGCATGAGCATCGACTGCGGCGCCCGCTGCCTGTTGGGCGGATCGCTTCCGGATGGAAAAGGGTTTTACTATCCGCCCACCGTACTGACCGACGTCCGCCCCGGCATGCCGGCTTTCGATGAGGAAACCTTCGGGCCCGTGGCAGCGATCACCACGGCAGCGGATGAACAGGAGGCCATTCTGCTGGCCAACGATACCCCCTTCGGCCTGGGAGCGGCCGTTTTCACCCGGGACATCGAAAAAGGGGAGCGCATCGCGGCCGAACGCCTGGAGGCGGGAAACTGCTTCGTCAATGCGTATGTCAAATCCGATCCGCGGCTGCCCTTTGGCGGTATCAAAGAGAGCGGATTCGGACGGGAATTGTCCCATTACGGCATCAAGTCGTTTGTCAACATCAAGACCGTTTATGTGGCCTGATAGATGCTCACCCATGAAGCCCGGCGTGCCGGCTGATGGACGAGTCGGAACTGGCAATTGAACGAAAGCGGAGCTAATGAAATCTATCATTGGTATAGAAAGGAAAAAAATGAAACGAACGTTGCTTCTGTCAATTATGAGCTTTTTGGTAGCGCTGATGCTCACCGCAGCCGGATGTTCGAATTCCCTTAGCAGAACGTTTTACCGGCACAACCCACGGTCACTGGATGACGTGCAAGCCAGTTGGGGGGAACCGGTAAGGATCACCGCACTGGAAAACGATATGGAAAAACGGGTGTATCCGATCCAAAGCCCCTACACCGATCTCAAATATCGCTATTTTCTGTTCAAGGACGGGATGGTCCTGGCCAGCGGTCTCACCGATATCGGCAAAGAAACGTCATCGGATGAACAACGACAAACGGTCGGTTTTCATCCCAGCGATCTGAGTGAGGTTTACTACGCCCAAAACCGCACCCCGGTTGAACACATCGACAGCATGTGGGGCGAACCGTTGCGGGTCAAGGAGATGCCAGACGGCACCCAGGTTCGTGTGTACGCGATTCAGCACCCCTACACGGATTTCAAATACCGTAAATTCATCGTCCGGGACGGTATTGTCGTGGGCAGCCGAATCTCCCCGGACAAGGGCTTTTCAGTCCCATCCGAGCAGCCGGACGACACCTGTTGCATCGACATCAACGAACTTAGCAGACGTTACTATCGCAATCACCCCATGTCACTGGAAGATGTCAAGCAGGTCTGGGGCCAACCGGTACTCGTCGAAAAGGACGACAATGGACTGGAAAAGTGGGTCTACGAATTGAAATTACCTGTCGATGCAGGCTTCTCGTTTCGCTTTTTCGTCATTGATGACGGCATGGTGGTTTCCAGCGGTGTCAGGGATACACTGGATATTGCTGGCACCAATTAGACAGCTTGGCTTGTCCTGGCGTTGTGGTTGATTAGGATGATCGTGACGTTCCGTCCGGCTGTCACTGACTGGCACCAGTGACCTGTAGACCGCCTTTATCCGCTGC
>JASFFF010000344.1:0-4597 GCA_050124445.1 Desulfosarcina sp. | reverse complement strand
CACGGATTCCACACGGCCGTTTTGGATGCGGGTATTGGCATCCAGCGGCCCAGACGGTGAATCCACCGTGATCACCCTATCCCCATCCGTTGCATCCAGGGCTCCGATTTCAATCAGGGAGACCACAGCGCCGATCGTGGCATGGCCACACAGGTAGGGGTAGCGCCGGGCATCCATGTAGAAAAGGCCGAATGAACCCTGGGGAGAAACCGGTTCGGTCACGACAGCCGCCATGATACCCCGATGCCCCCGCGGTTCACGGGTCAACAAGCTGCGGATGTTGTCGTGGTGGCTTTCGAAATAGTCCCTTTTGGCTTTGATGCTCTTGCCGGGAAGGCGGCCTGTACCACCCACCAGCAGGCGGGTGGGTTCGCCCTGGGTGTGGGAATCGATAGTCACGATTCGATCGGGGTAATGCTCGGCAAATGCGTCAGCAATCCGGTGTAGATTCAGCATCACTTTGCTCCTGTTGTCTCTTGACATACACCAAAGTTGACTTTCCTCTGATTAACTCAACTTAGGATACACGGACTGCCAGCTGCAACAGCTGTTCACCTGCCAAGATAAATCTCTTACAGCCGACCAACAAGCGTGTAAAACAAAAACCTGAAAACAACCATCACTGCTTTCAGGTTCAAATTCGTCATCATGCTGCGGAGACCAGTTGGCGGTGGTCATTCTCTGGCAATCAAGTGACAGTGGTGGGGTGCCACCTGGACACTGACCGTTTCGCCGATATCATACAGGCGCGTGCGCATCATGCTGATGATGTGAATCTCCCGGTCGGCTCCCAGTTCGATAAAGTAGCTGACCTCGCCCCCCATGTAGCTGCGGTCCGTGATGTGGCCCTCAAAATGGTTCATGCCGGCCACCGGCTGGAAGGCTTCTTTGGGAAAGGCGTCGAATCGCTGGGCGCGCACGATCATCTCCACCTTGTCACCCTGCGAGAAGCCGCCTTTGTTTTCCGCAAATAGGACGTCACCGGTTTCGATGCGGACATCGACCCGCTGATCGTTGACTGCCACCACCTCCCCATGAATAAAATTCGAATGGCCCAGGAAATCGGCCACAAAATGGTTGGCCGGTTCATTGTACACCGATTCCGGGTCGCCTTCCTGCTGTTTACGACCATCTTTCATCACCAAAATCTTGTCCGACATACTCAAGGCCTCACGCTGGTCGTGGGTGACGAAGATGGTGGTCACGCCGAGCATGCGCTGGAGGTTGTCCACCTCACGCCGCATCTCTTCTCTCAGGTTTTCGTCCAACGCAGAGAGCGGCTCGTCCATCAGCAGTACGTCGGGCTCGATCACGATGGCCCTGGCCATGGCGATGCGCTGCTGTTGGCCGCCGGACAGCTGGCTGGGCATACGTTTCTCCACCCCGGGCAGACGCACCATCTCCAGGGCACGGGTGACCTTTTGCTTGATGTCGTCTCTGGAGACATCGCGATATTTCAAGCCAAAGGCCACATTCTCGAAAATGGTCTTGTGGGGAAACAGGGCATAGTTCTGGAAAATCATGCCCAGGTTGCGTTTGTGGATCGGCGTATCGTTGATGCGCTTGCCTTTGATTAAAATATCACCCTCGGTGGGTTCTTCGAGGCCGGCAACCATGCGCAGCAGGGTGGTCTTGCCGCATCCCGATGGGCCCAGCAGGGTCACCAGGCTGCCCTCTTCAATGTCAAAATCCATTTTTTCAACGGCAACCACCTTGCCGAAACGCTTCAGTATGCCTTTGAACTGAACCATGGGCGCTTTTTTGCCGGTAGCCACGTTGCCCGATCTCCTTGTTTACTAGTGATTGTGAGTGGAATCACCACCGCAGGAAAGGTTTCCCTATTTGCGGTGGCGAAACACTCGACGAATCTCCCAACCCATAATTTTGTGTTGATTCAGAAATGGTAGATTGTGGTTCAGGCCAAGGCCGCAGGGATGTGGAAACCGCAGGCGTAGCAGCGCTACGTCGAGGATTTCCGCATCCTGAGAACGCCGGCCTGGGCCGCAAGATGCCGTTTCTGGACCGACACTAACTGCCCGCCTTGATCCGATCCCACTTCTCCGTCCAGTCTACCTGGTTGGCGTTCCAGTAGGATGGATTGGCAAACAGGTAGCCGTCCAATTTGCCCGTGGGGTCGAAAGCCGGCATCTTCTTGATCTTTTCAGTCATTTTCACTTTGGTCGGATCCAGGCTGGGCGGATAGTTCTGACCCTCGGCCACGGCAATGGCCGCTGCCGGTTCGAGCATGAAATTGAGCAGTTTCTGGGCGACTTCCAGGTCGGTGCCCTTTAGCACGAACAGGTACTCCATCCAGGAGTAGGTTCCCTTTGGCGAGAGGTAACCGATGGGGTGGCCTTCCTGCTGCAGGGCCGCCACGCGTCCGGACCAGGCCACTGTGGCATAGATCTCTTCGTTGGCCAGCAGGCTCATCAATTCGGCACCGGAAGCCCAGTATTTTTTCATCAGGCCGCGCTGTTCCCGCAGAGCCGCCCAGACGGCCTCGAGGTCGGTGATGTTGTTGGGGCTCTGACCCGTGTGCAGGGCCGCATACCACATGTTGGTTCTGAAGTCACCGCCCCAACTGCCCAGTTTGCCTTCCAATTCCTTGTCCCACAACAGGGAGGCACCCAGCTTTTCGGCTCTATCCTTGCTGATATGCTTGGTGTTGTAGGCGATGCCGGTCTGGCCCAGGTCATAGGGTACGGCCGATAGGGTGCCTTTGGTGATCTCGCGCAACGGTTTGATCATGGAGACCATGACATTTTTCAGATTGGGGATCTTGGATTCATCCAGCACCGATGCAAACCCCAGGTCGGCATAGCGGGCATAGTCGAACACAGCGCTCAAGTGGGCGATGTTGAATTCGCCGCCCGGTGGATAGGAGGCCTTGACACGCGTCAGGTAAGAGTTCATGTCCCCAAACTCGCCGTCAATGACCTCGATGCCGGTGGCCTTGGTGAAGGGCTTGAAGGCGTGTTTTCTAAATGCTTCGGAAACCGATCCGCCCCAACCATCGAAGCGGATGGACTTGGCTGCCCAGGCGTCCCTGACGGCACCGGCGAAGGGCGAGCCGACAAGGCCGATGCTGGCACCGGCAAGACCGAGGTATTTGAGGAAATGACGCCGGCTGATCCTACCGCTCTTGTACGCCGCGTATACCCGATCCAGTTTGTCTGTGGTTACAATAGCCATTGGTTCTCCTTTCAGCTGATGGTTGTCGGATTATGTTTTTTCCTTTGAGAACTTGCGAGACAGGTAGCCGGCCAACAACGGTGTGGCGACGGTCAGCACGATCATGACCGCTCCCAGGGCGTTGATTTCCGGGCTGATGGAGTTTCTCAGCATGCTGAATATTTTGACCGGTACGGTCTGATTCTGTGCCGTGGCCCAAAACAGGGTGGCGGTGATATCATCAAACGAAATCGTGAAGGAAAACAAGGCGCCAGCCAAAATGGCCGGCAGAAGAAGCGGAAAGGTAACGTCGCGGAAGGTTTGAAATGCATTGGCTCCCAATGTCTTGGCCGCCTCCTCGTACTCTTTTTTAATGCCCACCAAGCGGGCCTGAACAATCAGCAGGACATAGGGCAAGGTCAGCACGACGTGTCCGATCAACAGCAGGGCGAAGCTTTTGGGCTGCTGCAGCCATCGTAAAAACAACAGCAGGGCCACGCCCAGCACCACCTCCGGGATCATGATCGGCGAGAGCAGCAGGGTGTTGAGGGTATTTTTACCGGGAAAATCAAACCGGATGAAAGCCATGGCGGCGAGAATACCGATGGTGGTGGCGATGACGGCAGTCAGCGAACCCAAGATCAGTGAATTTTTGAACGCGTCGATGATGGATTCGTTCTGCGCCAGCTTTATGAACCACCTGAAGCTGAGGCCCTCCATGGGGAAGATGCCGAACTGCTTGGGGTTGAACGCCAGCACAATGACCACGACGATCGGCGCAAACATGAACACATAGATGAGAATTGTGTATATGCGGATCAAGGACCATCCCAAAGAAAACTGTTTCATGCCCTAATTCCCCTGAAAACTCTTGAAGATCTGGTTGATCCCCAAATAGCGGTTGTAGGTCCATACGATAACGAACAGCAACGACAGCAGGATCACGCTGATGGCCGAACCGAAAGGCCAGTCCAGCGTCCCGATGACCCGCTTGAAAATCAGGTTGGCGATCATGTCATTGCCCGGCCCGCCCAGGATCATGGGGGGCAGGTAGGTGCCGGCAGTCAGCACGAAAACCAGCAGACAGCCGGCGCTGACTCCGGGTAGGCTCAGGGGCAGGGTCACCTCACGAAAGGCTTGCCATTCGGTGCAACCCATGCAGCGCGCCGCTTCGAGCAGGCTTTTGTCAATGCCCTCCAGGCTGACGTAGATGTTGAGCACCATGAAGGGCAGCAGATACATGATCAGCCCCATGAGTACGGTGAATTCATTGTACAGCATGGAGAAGGGTGTTTCGATAAGTCCGATCTTGATGAGAAAATGGTTGATCAATCCCGTGTCACCCATGATGTTGATCCAACTCATGGTGCGAATGATGAAGCTCACCCAGAAGGGCAGCATGATCAACAAAAGAAAAACTTTTTTG
>JASFFF010000343.1:0-4598 GCA_050124445.1 Desulfosarcina sp. | reverse complement strand
GGTATCGGCACTGCCTGACCCCACCACGATGACTTCCGCACCGGCCTCCTTGAGCCGGTAATAAGGATACCAGAACTCGAATTCGTTATAGAAGGTTTCCACCAGGATAAGGATTGTTTTGCCTTTAAGTTCCATCGTTGCACCTCATTTTAAAATCAGTTTGACGGATCGTACCATGCGCACAGGATGATAGGATTTCTTGGCTTTCGCCAAACCGGGAATGCCCATGTCGCTCTCTTTGTTCAGATAGGTATAACCATTGAATAGATTACGGGCGCATGCGTTGTCAAAATATTGATACAGCCCTTTGATGCTGCCAAACGCCTTTTCATACTGTAAGGTCGCCATGCTTCGGGTCAAGGGAGCGGAAACGCCGAACGCACTCACCGTCCCCTCGATCCGCAGCAAGATGCCGGTAACGCCCAAGGTGTCGAAATGTGCCAGGGTGTTGATGGCCGCCTGTTTTTCGCAAGACAAATCCACTTGATCATCGGCGTCACAGTCGCGTTCCCGGCACCATTCTTCCAAAAAAGATCGGCATGCTTCGGAATTGCTTGCGGTAATCGGTTCGATGGCAACCTTGCCGGCATCGACATAGTTGCGCCTGAACTGCTTGATGAGGTTTCGTTTTTTGGCGTAGCGATTGCCTTTGAGGGAAGCCAGATCGTCGACCCGATAAATGTAATCGTCATAGGCCGGCTGTGCCTCCACTGTGAAATATCGGCCCACATCATCGGCTCCAAAATGGTCTACATAGGCCCCGGGAACAAACCAGTAGGCCGTATGGCCGGCAAGCTCGGCAATGCGCACCAATTCATCGGGGGCAACCATCCGATCTGATGCGATGGGAAGCAATAGGTGTCTGTTTTGTTTTGTCGCTTCAAATTCGGCGGCCACGATCAGGGCGTCATCGTAGACAGTGCCCAACGGCATGTACTCCGTATTGGTCCAGGCGATGATGGATGACAGTGCATACGAACACAGCTCGTGAGGCTGATTCTCGAAATAGGGACAATAGTCGGCGAAATCCGCGGGAGTCAGTTGGCTAAAAGTCATCATGAGGTTTTTAGCATTGGCACAGAATCAGCCATTGGGGCAAAGCCCAATGGGCGATAGAACGGATGCGTTCTCCTTTCTGCGATCAGTCCGACCCAACCGATACCGTCAGCCTCCAGTCGGGCCACCAATTCGGACACCATCCGGGAGCCGATCCCCTGCCGCCTGAATGCCTGGTCCACGGTCACATCCTGAATGTAGGCGTCGCTTGCCCGATCGCTGATGGCGCGGCCCATGGCAATGATGACGCCCGACTGTCGGGCCACCAGAAAACAATGGCTGCCGGAAACAATGTCGGTCACCATGGCCGGATTGTCGGACTCGTCCTGCCACCAGCCGGCCTGGCGATACAAGGCGATCAGGCGATCGATCTCGGATCGTGTCGGGGTTTGAAGAAACGTATAGTCGATGGTCATTGAATCACGCGGTCAGGCTGAAACGCATTCGTGAAAATTGTTTCTAAAGGCCCCTTCAATCTCCGCAAACCGATACCTTGCGGCTTTTTCACAATTTTAGCGTGATCGATCACTGGGCGGGTTTGTCAAAGATGCAGGAAACCTTGTTCCTTCCGGCCTGCTTGGACCGGTACATGGCTTGGTCGGCACGCTGGACAAAGTTGGAGACTTTTTCTTCCTGGCGGTACTGGGTGACACCGATGCTGATGGTGATTTCCACTTCCGGATGGCGGCCGCTGGTGAAATCTTCGGCGGCAACGGCGACGCGCAGCCGTTCGGCAACGGTGCGTGCCTCTTCGCCATGGGTACCCGGAAGGATAATGGTAAACTCCTCGCCACCATACCGATAAGCCGTATCCATCTTGCGCAGACAGGACTTGATGATACGGCCGAGGCGCACCAGGATCTTATCCCCTTCCAGATGGCCGAAACTGTCGTTATAGACTTTGAATTCGTCGATGTCCAAAAGGAGCAGGCTCAACTTATGGCCGTAGCGGTTGAAGCGTTCAATCTCATTTTTTAGCTGGGTGTAGAAGTAGCGTGAATTATATAACCCGGTGAGGCCGTCGGTGATGGACAGCTTTTTGAGTTTATCCAGCATCTGAACCCGCTCCTGGTTGAGTCGCCGCTCTTTCAAGACCCGCTTGAGACGCAACAGCAGTTCCTCAAATCGCACCGGCTTGAAGACAAAATCGCTGGCGCCTTTGCTGATGGCTTCCTCATAGGAGTAGTCCGTGCTATAACCGGTCATAACGATCACATCGATATCCCGGCTGCGTTTAATCTTGTCGGTTAACGCCAGACCGTCCATGCCGGGCAGCATGATATCGGTGATCACCACTTCGATAGTATCGGCGGAAAGTACATCCAAGGCCTCCTCGGCACTGGAAGCCACCGATGATTCATACCCGGACATCTCGATGAACTCATGCATCGCATCCCGAATGGCGAGATCATCGTCGACGATAAGAATATGCGGTGTCATGAAAGCGTCTTCTGTGCCAGTGGAACGCTCGCGGTTATCAGTTGACACAACCGAAAACGATCTGATATTAATAAAAATTTTTGATAAACTCAGAAATTATAACCATGTTAAAAACCGGTGTCAACCTGCTGCGGGCACCCCGGATCCATCGATACGCATAGCCATATGAAAAACATACGCAACTTCAGCATCATCGCCCATATCGATCATGGTAAATCAACTTTGTCCGACCGACTGATCCAGTCCAGCAAGATCGTCTCGGACAGGGATTTCAAGGACCAGATTTTGGACACCATGGACATCGAGCGCGAACGGGGCATCACCATCAAAAGCCAAACCGTGTGTTTGCCATATACGGCCAGAGATGGCAAGACTTATGATCTGAATCTGATTGACACCCCGGGTCACGTGGACTTTACCTACGAGGTGTCCCGCGCGCTGGCATCCTGCGAAGGCGCACTTCTGCTGGTCGATGCCAGCCAGGGAGTGGAGGCCCAGACCCTGGCCAATCTCTACCTGGCCATGGAGCATGACCTGGAAATCATACCGGTGGTCAACAAGATCGACCTGCCCTCAGCAGATGTCGAGCGGGTCAAGAACCAGATCGAAGAAGATCTCGGCTTGGATCCTGATTCGGCAATCCAGGCATCGGCCAAGGAGGGATGGGGCATCGAAGCCATCATGGAAGCCATCATCCACATGCTGCCTCCCCCCGCGGGCGACGCCGATGCACCGCTGCAGGCGCTGATATTCGATTCCCACTACGATCCATTCCGGGGCACCATCGTCCATTTCCGCATCATGCAGGGCACCATTCGCGCCGGGGACCGCATCCGCTTCATGTCCAATGATGCCGCTTACAAAGTGGAGGAGGTGGGCATCTTCCAGATCGTTCGGGTTCCCCGCAAGGCATTGACGGCCGGTGAGGTGGGCTACATGATTGCCGGCATCAAAACGGTCAGCGACACCCGTTGCGGCGACACGATCACCCACCAGCGCCAGACCGGCGTGAAACCGCTGCCCGGGTTCAAAGATGCCAAGCCGGTGGTCTTCTCCTCGATCTATCCGGTGGCATCCGACGGCTACGAAGACCTGGCCGCGGCCATGGAAAAGCTTAAACTCAACGACGCTTCACTGATCTACGAAAAGGACAGCAGCGTCGCCTTGGGGTTCGGCTTTCGCTGCGGTTTCTTGGGATTGTTACACCTGGAAGTGGTCCAGGAGCGGCTGGAGCGGGAATACAACCTCTCCCTGATTCTGACCGCCCCTTCGGTTCGCTACCAGCTGGTCATGAACGACGGCGAAGAGCTGATTATCGACAACCCGGCGCTTTACCCCGATCCCACCCATATCGAATATGCACTGGAACCGTACATCAAGGCGGCCATCATCATCCCGGACCGATATATGGGTGCCGTAATGAAATTGTGTCTGGAACGTCGGGGCATCAACAAAAACTATCAATACCTGACCAACAACCGCCTGGAGATGATCTTCGAATTACCCCTGGCAGAAGTAATTTACGACTTTTACGACAAGCTCAAGTCGGTTACCCAGGGCTATGGATCATTCGACTACGAACTGATCGAGTACCGCCGGACCGACCTGGTGAAGCTGGACTTTTTAATTAACGGGGAACGGGTGGACGCACTGTCCATGCTGATTCACCGTGACAACGCAGTGGGCCGCGCCCGCGTGGCCTGCAACAAGCTCAAAGATGAGATTCCCCGTCAGATGTTCAAAATCGCTATCCAAGGCGCCATCGGCGGCAAGATCATCTCACGCTCCACCGTATCGGCATTTCGCAAGGATGTGACGGCCAAATGCTACGGTGGAGACATCACCCGTAAACGCAAGCTGCTGGAGAAACAGAAAAAAGGAAAAAAGCGCATGAAAATGGTGGGACAGGTCATGCTGCCCCAGTCCGCCTTTCTGGCCGTCCTTAAAACTGACACGGAATAGAAGCCTATCAAAGCCGCCCGTATCAGTTATCTTCTTGTAAATGCTGGAGATTCAGAGGATTGCGCAATGCGTTGGCGGTCAAGTCGTGCGCCCCAAAATGGCTTGTGATCCGCGCCTACATCCCTATGACAAGGGACAGC
>JASFFF010000342.1:0-4605 GCA_050124445.1 Desulfosarcina sp. | reverse complement strand
GGTGGATTTGCCGACCAGCGCCCCAATCCAAGAATCCCGGTCGTGTTTGCTGCACAAGCCCTTCGTGTCCGGCCCCAGGTTGAAAAGCGACATCCCGGTTTCAGTGAACTGCTCGAGCAGGTGCTAAGGGCAGACCCCAGGCCGGCTTATGCCGATCGACAGCGCAGCGGCGCAGTGTTCGGTCTGCGGTTGTACGATGTAAATATTCGCTTTACCTACGAACCGAGGAGGATCATCGTAAACACCATCGATATGCCTCCCGCCGAATCGACGAATTCCTGACCCGGGTGTGCGGGAATGGATATCGGATTTTCTAGGCAACCGTTACCGTTGATTGTCCAAAGGCACCGATAACATTGCTCAGGCTGACGAATTCGCTTACAGAAAGACTTTCCGCCCGCCGCATGGGGTCGATCCGCGCTTGATGCAAAAGCCGTTCACAGGTGGCGGGGGCCAGGTTTAGATCACTTTGCGACAGCGCGTTTCTCAGCGTCTTGCGCCGCTTGCCAAATGCGGCCCTGACCACGCGAAAAAGCAGCTGCTCATCATCGGCAGGAACCGACGGCGGATTGGCAAATTGAATACCCACGACCGTTGAATCCACTTTGGGGGCTGGAAAAAATTGCGCTGCGCCTACCTGCATCAGCTCCCGGGTGTCGGCACAGTATCCCAGCATGACAGAAAGCCGACCGTAGGCTTTGGAGCCGGGGGCGGCGCAGATGCGTTGGGCCATCTCCCGCTGCAGCATGAGCACCGCCCTGTCGATCCGTTCTCTGGCGTGAACCAACTGGACAATGACCTGTGAAGAAATGTTGTAGGGAAGGTTTCCCATGACCACCAGCGGTCGTCCGACCGCTTGGGAGATGGATGGCAGATCGACCCGCAGAATATCTGCCTCACGGATCTCGACATTGTCGATCCCGGCGGCCAGGAGCTCGGTCTTTAACAGGCCGATGATCCGACCATCCTTGTCCACAGCGATCAGTCTGCGGGCGGCTTTGGCCGCAGGGATGGTGATGGCGCCCAGTCCGGGGCCAATCTCAAGCACCACATCATCGCTGCAAAGGCCGATTTTCCCCACGATGGCCCGGGCCACGTTGGGATCGTTTAGAAAATTTTGTCCCAACTGTTTTTTGGCCCGGATGTTCCAGGCGGTTAGCAGGGTCCGCGGAGCGGTCATGAATCGGCGCCTGGGAGGGTATTGGAATCGCTTTGTCGAGATCGGCCTCGGATCACCAGATACCCGCGAAGCGTTACAAAATAGGCGATGAAACCCAAAGCCGTCCCAATGACGACACCCCCCACAATCATGGCCAGGGTGACCTCGACACCCAATTCCATCAGCTGGGAAAAGGAGTCGAACGCAACCTTGTCCAGGGTTTTCTGATACCCCATCAAGGCACACCCCAGCTTGTAGTTGGCATAATAGATCAGCGGAATGGTCAGCGGGTTGCTTAACCACGTCCCCAATACGGCGGCCGACTTGCTTCCCCGAACCAAAAAGGCCAAACCGATAGCCACAAGGGTTTGAAGCGGAATGATTGGTGTAATGGAGATGAAAATGCCCACCGCCATGCCCAGGGCCAGATGGTGTGGGTTGCCCTCCAGCTGACGCATGCGGACCAGCAACTGGTTGAATCGTTGCCTGGGACCGGTAAACAGCGGCGGTTTTTTCTTGAATCGGTCGCGCTTTGTTTTCATCGTCGTGGCAGTCGACCTGTCAACGGAGATTCGGAGCGGCCCACGTAGAGCAAACGGATAGGCTCCCATGTCTGGCATCAGCGATTATATTTCCGCTCCCGTTCCAACTCGCGTTTCTGATCGCGGCGGCGGATCGATTCGCGTTTGTCGCGGCTCTGCTTGCCTCTGGCCAAGGCCAGGACCAATTTGGCCCGCCCCCCTTTGAAGTAAAGCTTCAACGGAATCAGTGCGTACCCCTTTTCGTTGACCTTGCCGTACAGCTTTTTTATTTCATAGCTGTGCAGCAACAGCTTTCTGGGGCGCAGGGGGTCGTGATTGTTGTAGGTGGCAAAAGGATAAGCGCCGATGTGCAGTTGATGGACGAAAACTTCTCCGCTCTTGATTCGGGCGTAGGCGTCTTTGAGATTGGCTTTGCCCATGCGCAGTGATTTCACCTCGGTGCCGACCAGCACCATCCCGGCTTCGTAGGTGGCTTCTATGATGTAATCATGTCGGGCCTTGCGGTTCTCGGCCACCAGTTTAACGGGTTGGTTTTCCAACGGGCTACTGCTCCTCTCGATCGGGCTCAATCTCGCTGACCACTTTCTCGAAGGATCGCTCCAACTGTTCCTGTACGGCTTCGTGTGTGGTCAGACGCATCACGTCGTCCACAAATCCGTGGAGATCGGAAATGCTGATCGACCGGATGGCATTTTTCACTTGGGGTATGGCCTGGGGATTCATGCTCAATTCATCCACACCCATTCCGAGCAGCAGGGGGCCATAAAGCGGCTCTGCTGCCATTTCACCGCACATATAGGTTTTGATGCCTTTTTTCCTGCCCACATCGCAGGTTCGCTTGATCATCCGGAGGATGGCCGGATGCAGTGGTTGATGGAGATGGGCCACGTGTCGGTTGCCGCGATCAACGGCCAGCGTATACTGGATCAGGTCGTTGGTGCCGATGCTGAAAAAGTCGACCTTTTCAGCCAAAATATCGGCGGTGATTACGGCCGAAGGCACTTCGATCATTATTCCCACCGGGACCTCGCGTTTGTAAGCAAGGCCCTCTTTTTCCAGGCACTGCGCCGCTTCATCTAACAGCCGGAAAGCCTGTTCCACTTCATCGACGCCCGAAATCAGAGGAAGGAGGATGCGCACATCACCGTGTACGGCCGCCCTGAGGATTGCCCGAAGTTGGGTTTTGAAAATGTCGGGTCTCTGGAGGCAATAGCGGATGGCCCGCAGCCCCAAGGCGGGATTGAGTTCCTGGGTGTCCCGAACGTAGTTCACCGCCTTATCGCCGTTGATGTCCAGTGTGCGGATGGTTACCGGTCTGCCACCCATCACGTCGATCACGTCTTTGTAATTTTCAAAAAGCATGTCTTCGCTGGGGAAATCCGGCCGGCTGAGATATTGGAATTCCGTCCGGTAAAGGCCGATGCCGTCGCCCCCGTTGTCAAGAACGGAAACCACCTCTTCAGGCAGTTCGATGTTGCCCATGACCGAAATACGGACATCATCTTTGGATCGGGCGGGAAGGTGGCTTTTTCTGGCCATGAGCGCTTTTTGTACCTCGTAGCGCTCCCTGCGCTCCTCGGTGGCCAAAAGGGTCTGTTCCGTGGGGTTGACCACGACAATGCCGGTCTTGCCGTCCACGATGATGATATCGTCATTTTTTATCTTCGAAGTGGCATTGCCCACACCCAATACGGCTGGAATTTCAAGGGTCCGGGCAATGATGCTGGTATGGGATGCGCGCCCGCCGCGATTGGTGACAAATCCCTTGATCCGCTCCAATTGAATTTGGCTGGTCTCCGCCGGACTCAAGTCGCGCGCCACCAGGATCACCCGTTTGTCAATATGGGCGATGTTGACCTGCTCCGCGCCCACCAGGTTTTCCATAATACGGTCCGATACGTGGGTAATGTCTTCGGCCCGTTGCTTGAGGTAGTCATCGGCCATCTCCTCGAACATGGGTTTGACCAGGGAAACCACCTTTTTCAGCGCCCACTCGGCATTGACCCGCTCCCTTTCGATCACCTCGATGGTTCGATCGTAAAGCATCTTGTCTTCCAGAAGCAGCATGTGGGTCTCTAAAATTTGCGCATGCTGTCGAAACGCTTCGGGCGTTTCGTCAATAATTCGCCGCAAGGCCTCCCGCGCTTTTTTTACGGCCGTTTTGAAACGGCCCACTTCCGCCGCAAGGGACGTTTCTTGCACCCGGTAGCGTTTGACAACATCCACCCCTTCTTTATCGACAAGGTAGGCTTTGCCGATACATATGCCCGGGGATCCGCCAATGCCCTTTAAAACGATCTCTTGAGCGTCCCGATCGATCATGACCAATTACTCTCCAAACCCGGAACGTATCAAGGCCACGATACGTTCCAGCGTTTCCATATCCGCGTCGTCGTCAATACTGACGGTAACATCAGAACCCTTGGGGCAGGATAGGCTCAATATATCCAGCACGGATGAGGCATCGGCCGTATGACGGTTCTTCTTGATCCATACCCCTCCGTGGGCCGCTTCGGCAAGCTTGGCCAGTTTGGCCGCCGATCTGGCATGAATACCAAGATCATTGACGATCTTCACGGTTATAGATGGCTTCGCTTTCATTGTGTGCCTGTCTGTTACCAGCACATCATTGAGGTGTTTTCAACCTGAGGCAACCGGTTGAAAACCGCCGGTTTGGCTCGCCCAAAATAAAAAAAAGGGAATGATCCCTTTATTGGAAATTAATTTATTTATCAGCCACCGCGATTGATGTCAATGCGTAAACATTGACAAGCATCTGTCATGAAGATATGTTGATTGTCAATAAAATCAGGCATGAAAAAACCACTATCATCATTCGGCAACCCACTTTGGCACCAGGAGCGATCAGCATGCCGTCAAAGGTCACCATTTACGGAAAAAATT
>JASFFF010000341.1:0-4673 GCA_050124445.1 Desulfosarcina sp. | reverse complement strand
TCCATCAACGCCCATACCTGCACCCGCATTCGTCCCACACGGGACTCCCGTTTTTCCGTCTCCCGGTCGCGTTTCAACGGTTCCGTCGTTTACATCGGCAGCATCGAACACATCGGATTTGAGGCCATCATGATCCCCGGTTGCAGTTGGTGGAACCCGGCGCTGCCAGCCCACCGCAAGGCCTATGTCCTGCAGCACGAACAGATCCATTTTGCCCTGGTCGAAGTGTCTGCCCGTCAGTTGACGGTCGATGCCCGCGAGAAGGCCAAAACCTTCATGACCATCCATCCCACCATGGCGGCGGCCAAGGCGGAAATCAGCACCACGGTCCAACAATGGATCCAATCGGCCACTCAGGCGTCCATGGCCACACACACCGCCTTCGATAAAGACACGTCCCTGTTTTACAGCCCGCGTTGGCAGCGGCATTGGCTGGAGAAGGTCGAGCGTCAACTGGCCGACCTGGAGCCGGCCTTGCCTGACGAAGAACCCTAACCTGCGTTTTCATGCCGAACCGAAAGGCAAAGCGAGCCAATGGCCAGAGATCAAATGAGGATTCGGCAAGGGTCCCACCGCCTGCCATGTATCTGTACCAAGCAACACCGTCACAGCCATTTGATTCTTTTGAACCAGGCCACCAAAAGGATCGCCAGGGCGATCAAAAGTACCGTCACGATTACAAATGCCCAAGGGTTTTCCGTCCCCGGCATGCCGCCCACATTGATGCCCAGCAAACCGGTCAACAAACCCAGGGGCAGGAAAATCGCCGCAACGATAGACAGGGTATACATGGCCCGGTTCATGCGCTCGGCCAGCCGGCTGTTCAATTCTTCATGTGAAATCAGGGCCCGCTCCCGGACGGCATCTATGTCTTCCACAAAGCGCGCCGTGCGCTCGGCGATCTCACGCAAGCAAACCCTGTTGGCTTCCGACAGCCAGTGGATGCGCTCGTGGACCAAGCGGGCCAGCATGTCCCGCTGAGGAGCGATGTAACGCCTCAGGCTGATGCTCTCGCGTCGCAGTTCCACCAGCCGGGGACGCAGCTCGGTCGTTTCGGCGCCCACGATAGCATCTTCCAGGTCGGCAACCCGGTCCTCGATGTCGGCAACGATATCACCGATGCGGTCGGTAATGCGATCCACCACCGCTGTGAAAAATTCTCCAACTGTTGTGGGACCGCTGCCGGATACCAAGGCATTGTGAATATCCTGAATCGCCATGACCCGATAGCGTCGCATGGTGATGATGCGCTGTTCGGTAACAAACATTCGGATCGCCACCATGTCCTCGGGATCGGCGCCCGGATTGCAGTTGACCCCCCGAAAGATAACCAGCAATCCCGATTCGACCCATGCGCTGCGAGGCCGGGTGCCCTGTTCCAACAGGGCATCCTGAATCAAAGGATGCAACCCGCTTTGATCCGCTATCCATTGCAGCGCGTCTTGGTTGTCTGCATCCAGATGAATCCACAGCACCCCCTGATCCGGTTGCCACGTATTGACATCGTTCCAATTCAGCTGGCCGGCGGCTTGCTCTGCGCCGATGGCATGAGCAAATACCAGCCCTTCCGAAGGGTGTTTCATGGGCGGCTCCGATCTCTCATCCATGTTGATCCGGCAAGTTGGCCCTCAGTCCGTTTGCCACATTAGAATGATGGCCATCAACAGACACAGGGTAGCGGACCAGGTGAACAGGGCTTTGCGCGTCGACTTTTTGGCCCGGTCCGCTTCCCACCAGGTGCGCGGGCTGATGCCCCTGATCAAAAAGGTAACAATCCCGGAAAGATTGATGCAGATTATGTTGGTCATAAACAACAAAAAGGCGAAAAAGGAGGCCTGAATATGACCGGCCCCCAGTAACAGTCCAGAAACGGTCAACGGGGGCAACAGGGCCACGGCCACCATGACCCCGATGAGCGTAGCCGATACACCGGTGGTGAACGCCAGCACGCCGGCTGCCCCCGAGGCCAGGGCCAGGGCAATGTCCGACAGGCTGGCGCGGGTCCGCGAGGCGATCTCGGCCGCGGCAGGGTCGGCTTCAAGAAAGAGTCCCAAAAGCAAAGCGATTAAAAATGCAATCACAACGCCAACCACGAGGGTTTTCAGACTGTTTTTTCCCAGCTCATAGTCTGCCAGGCAGGTGGACAGGCACAAAGCCACATTGGGCCCCAGAAAGGGGGCGATGACCATGGCGCCGATGATCACGGCCACATTATCCGTCAGCAATCCGATGGCGGCAACCAGGGTGGAAAGAACCACCATGGCCAGGTAAACGTTGGACATGCGGGTGCTGTCGACTATATCCGCGTAAAGTTCCTCACGGCTGATGCGCGTGGTGCCGATGGTCGAGGGTTCGGCGGGTGAATCCGCCTGGGGAGGGTCAAGCGGCTCGACACGGGGGATGGTCGCCTCCACAGGTATCAATACCAACCGGAAGCCGGCGAGACCGTCGAATGCCTTTTCCAGACGGTCCATAAGCCCTTCACTCTGACCGGAGTCGACCATCACGCTGATGACCTCGAGCGCGCTGGCCGACTCCTCCTGCCAGCAATCCGTTATCTCCAACTCGGCGAGAAGTTCCAAGGCGCTTTGACCGTGGTTTTGGGGCAGAATGATTTTCAGCAATCGCTGGGCCATAATGGACCATCCGGGTGTCGGCGTTTGTCGGCAGCTGCCCAAGAGGACGGTACGCCATCGCCAAGCATTCAGTTTATGAGGTCTCTGCTCCCTTTTCCATCAGTTGTAGCTTGAGCTGACGTTTGGCGTCGTTGGCCAGGTGCAGGGTCCGTGTGGGGAAGGCAAAATCGATGCCCTCGGCCGAAAATTGTCGAGAGATCTCCAGGCAGGTGCGCTGCACCCATGCCTGAAAGTCCCAATACTCGGGCGGGTGGTACCAGGCCAGGACCAGGATGTTCAGGCTCCAGTCGTTGAAGCCGTTGAAGTAAACCCGCGGGGGAAAGTCCGGGTGCAGGCCCTCATGATCGGCGAGAATTTCGCGGATGATGGCCACGGCTTTCTCGATCTTCTCCGGCGGGGTGTCGTAGGTGATGCCGATGTTGTTCAGCCAGCGGATGTTGGGCCGCTTGGCGATGTTCTCCAACCCGGAATTGACCACCTTCTCATTGGGAATGGTCACCAGATTGCCGGTTAACAGCCGGATGCGCGTGCTGCGAAAGCCCACATGCTCAACCGTGCCGTCGTAGCTGTCGATGACAATACGGTCGCCTATCTGGAAGGGCTTATCGAAAAGGATGGTCAGGGTGCCGAAGAAGTTGGCGATGGAGTCCTTGGCGGCAAAGGCAACGGCCAGGCCGCCGATGCCCAGCGAGGCCAGGAGGGGTCCGACTTCAACGCCGGTCAGGTTCTGGACCACGATGATCCCGGCCAGGATGACGATAAAAATTCTCAAAGTCTTGCCAAACAGGGGCACCAGGATGTCGTCGATGGTGCTCTCGGTGGATTCGGCCCATTGCGATAGACGAACATCGACCACATTGACAAACAGGTAGACGAACCAGAAAAGCGCCAGGGTAGCGCCCACGGACGCCGCTTTTTGCAGCACCAGGTGAACCAGGTTGCTGCCGTCCGGAGCCTGGAAATGTCCGTAAAGCGGCGACAGCGCACCGTAGATGCCATACGACCAGATCAGCAGGGAAAGGGGTTGCAGAACGGATTTGAGGATCAGGCGCATCCACGATATGCGCCCCTCCACCTGGGGGATGGTTTCGATGCGGCGCTGAATGAACCAACGCACCAGCCGCTCGACAATCACCACCACAAACACCAAGAGCAGGCAAAAGAGCAGCTTCAGCCAGCTGATATCCATGAACACCTTGCCATTGATCCATTTGCCCAGGCGCGCTGACGCCCTGTCGCCGAAATCCTCGATCTTCTCCCCGACCTGGCTGCCGACCTCCTCGATGGGACCAATGTCCGGTTTAAGGTCATCCACTTCGTCCGGAGTCTGGACCGTCTGTTTGGTTTGGTCAGGAGCCGGATCGTCAGAAGTCTTGGCAAGGGTGGGATGACAGGTCGCCAGCGTCATGCCCACCAACAAAAGGATAACTGCGATTCTTCTTTTGATGTTCATGTGCATTCGTCTCACTTCAATCTGACAGTGGATCAAGATCAATGGTTGTATAAGGTGAAGTTGATTTTAAGCGTGCCGATCAAAAAGTCAAGCAAACCAGAAAGCGCATACGGCCCTGGTCGATCGAATTGGCAGTTAGGCAGAAAGGCGGGATCATTTGTCACCATCCCCTTCCTGAGAGGTCCAAGCGAGCTATTTTTTTCCCCTAGCCCTCAGCCTGATCTGAACAATGACGCCGCCGATGAATAATACGGTCACAATGGGGCCCGTAAGCGGCAAATCAGGACCGACCGCCTTGACGATGATGGCGGCACCAAGCATGGATGAGAGCAGGATCAAGGCCCAGTCGAAAAACAGGATCAGGGCAACCATTCCGATGATCCCCCCGATCAGGACGACCCAGGCAACCGGGTCGACATCCAGAATGTGCATCATGTAGAGCGCAATCGTACCGCCGGCCAACAAACCGCCGACGCCGATGGCCACATGCTGTAGAAAAAACGCCAGTAAGGCACCTGTCACCCCGCAAATCAGCCCGGCTGTCCAGAGCACCCAGATGGGATGCAGCCTGAAGTAAAAATCGG
>JASFFF010000340.1:0-4673 GCA_050124445.1 Desulfosarcina sp. | reverse complement strand
GTCAGCCGAGCAGGCGATTCAGCGGCAAAATGAGTATTTGCGGACCTTGCACGAGACCTCGTTGGGGTTGATCAGCAAGCTGGATACCCAGGAGTTGCTCCAGACCATTTTGGAACGGGCGGCCGTATTGGCCGGGTCCGAGCATGGGTATATCTTCTTGCGCTCGGGCGATGGCCAGCGCATGGACATCCAAGTGGGCATGGGATTTTTCAGCGACCAGTTGGGCTTGACGGTGCACCGAGGCGAGGGGCTCAGCGGACGGGTGTGGGAAACAGGCTCGCCCATGCTGCTGGACGACTATACCAACTGGCCTGACCGGCTGGCGACCACGGCTCTGGACCCCATTCATTCGGTGGTGGGCATCCCCTTGAAGCTGGGTCGGCGGGTGCACGGGGTCATCGGGTTGGGGCACATCGACCCGCAGAAGCGCTTCGACCAGGAGAGCATCACCATCCTGGAGCGCTTTGCCGCCCTGGCGCTGTTGGCCCTGGAGAAGGCCGAGCTGTACACCAAGGTGCGCCGCGAGTTGAGCGAGCGCAAGAAGGCCGAGTCGCGCATCCGCGAGAGCGAGCACCGCTATCGCAACTTTCTGGAGTCATCGCCCGACCCCATCGTGGTCTACGATATGCAGGGGATCGCCACCTACGTCAATCCCGCCTTCGAACAGACCTTCGGTCTGTCCCGCCACGAACTGTTGGGCAAGCAGATCGATTTCGTGCCCGAGGAGTGTTGGCCGGAAACCAAGGCCGCCATCGACCGCATGCTCAGCGGTCGCAAGATCACCATGTTTGAAACCAAACGGCTGGCCAAGGATGGACGGGTGCTGGATGTGCAGATCAGCAGCACCCTGTACGAAGATCAACACGGCCGTCAGGTGGGCAACATCGTTACCCTGCGGGATATCAGTGCCCGCAAAAGGGCTGAAGAGGCGCTGCAGCGGTATCACGATCAACTGGAAGAACTGGTTCAGGAGCGCACCGCCGAACTGGCCGACGCCAACCGCCGATTGAAGCAGCAGATTGAAGAGCGCAAGCGGGCGGAAGCGGCCCTGCGGGCGCAGTCCAGCCATTTGGAAGAGGTCAACACGGCCCTGCGGGTGCTGCTCAAAAAACGCGAAGAGGACAAACAGGAAGTGCGTGAAAACGTCCTGTCCAATGTCAAAGAACTGGTCCTGCCTTACCTGGCCCGACTGAAACGGGGCAAATTGGAACCCCATCAGGCAACCTTGCTGGGAATTCTGCAGTCCAATCTAAACAATATCATTTCACCGTTCATCAGCAGGATCTCTTCGCGCTACCTGGGCTTCACCCCTACCGAAATCCGGGTGGCCAACCTGGTCAAGGAGGGCAAGACAAACAAGGAGATCGCCGAATTGCTGTTGATTTCCAAGAACACGGTCCTTTTCCACCGGCACCGTATCCGCACCAAACTGGGCATAAAAAACAAAAAGATCAACCTCAGGACGCATTTGCTTTCCTATGAAGAGTAGTTGTTTTTAACCACTATTTAACTACTGTTTTATCAACTTGACATTCTTGATCGTTAAAATGATAATGAGTCCTGCTGGTCGTATCTGCCGCCACAATTCCGTGTTTAGGTAATCCAACAACCTAAAATTAAATTAAATAATTTAAGACCAGAAATTCTATAGCAAAAGCTGAATATAATTTATTTTTTATAGGCCAGACGAACTTTTAAGGACATATCATGGCCGCCGCCCAAGCATGCGCCGCAGGCCTTCTTGGGGCTGCCGCGCAAACCAGACAGAGCATTGTATGACCACCCTATCCATTGAGAACGTGACCCTTACGTTCGGCGGTCTGAACGCCCTTTCCGATGTCAGCATGGGCGTCGAACCGGGACTGATCACCTCCATCATCGGCCCCAACGGCGCCGGCAAAACCAGCTTGCTGAACTGTGTCTCAGGCTTTTATCACCCCACCTCCGGGGAGATCCGCTATGGCGACAGGCCGCTTTCAAAGGCAAGCCCGCACCAGGTTTCGGTTATGGGCATCGCCCGCGCATTTCAAAATCTCGAACTGTTCAGCGGAATGACGGTCCTGGACAACCTGATGCTGGCCAGGCATCAGAAGCTGCGCTACAACCTTTTCCAGGCGATGCTCTTCGTCGGGAAAACCTCCCGCGAGGAGTCGAAAAACCGTCAGTATGTTGAAGAGGTAATCGATTTCATGGAATTGGAGCCCTACCGCAAACACACGGTGGGCAGCCTCAGCTACGGCATCCAGAAACGTGTTGAAGTCGCCCGCGCCCTCACCCTGGCCCCCCAGCTGCTGCTCCTCGACGAACCCATGGCAGGCATGAACATCGAGGAGAAAGAGGACATGGTGCGCTTCATCATCGATATCCAGAAAGAGCGCAACGCCACCGTGGTTTTGGTGGAACACGACCTGGGTGTGGTCATGGACATCTCGGACGTGATCTACGTACTCGATTTTGGCGAGCTGATCGGCTCCGGAACCCCTGAAGAAGTGGTCAAAATCCCCAAAGTAATCGACGCCTATATCGGAGAAGAATAACCCCGATGGAAGATACCCGTAAACTGCTCGATTATACCATCCCGCAACTGCTTCGCTGGCGGGTTAAAGAGACCGGCACCAAGGTTGCCCTGCGTGAAAAGGATTTCGGGTACTGGAACAATTACACCTGGGATGAGTACTACAACCAGGTCAGAAAAGTCGCCCTGGGCTTAGACAGGATTGGCCTAAAGAAGGAAGAGGTGGTGATCCTCATCGGCGACAACATACCCGAGATTTTGTTTGTGGCCCTGGGCACCCAGGCCATCGGCGCCATTTCGGCGGCCATCTACCAGACCACCATGCCCGATGAAATCGCCCAGCTCCTCGACTACCTCAAGGCCACGATCGTCTTCTGTGACGACCAGGAACAGGTGGACAAGATCGTCGAGATCCGTAACCGGGTTCCAGGTGTCAGGAAAGTGATTTACGAGGATCCTCGGGGGATGCGCGATTACCGGTCCGATGAGTGGTTCATGCTCATCGAGGATCTGTACCGCCTCGGGGAGGACGCCCATGCAGAAAATCCCAACCGTTTCGAAAGCATGGTGGATCAAGGATCGCCCGACGATGTCTGCCACCTCTGCCTGACTTCCGGTACGACGGGCCTTTCCAAGGGCACCATGCTGACCCACAAAAACTATATCAACATGGGACTTCAGCTGATCGAGGCCGACCCGCTGGAAAACACCGACGAATACCTCTCTTTCCTGCCGTTTGCCTGGATCGGCGAGCAGATGAACTCCTTCGGAGTGGCCATGGCCTCGGGCATCACCATCAATTTCCCCGAATCCGTGGAAACGGCCATGGAGGATCTCAAGGAGATCGGTCCCCATTTCATGTTCGGCGCGCCGCGGATCTACGAAACCATTCGCTCCCAGATCTGGCTCAAGATCGACGAATCCTACTGGCTGAACCGGTGGGTTTACGGGAAATTCATCACAATCGGCGAAAAGGCCGCCCGCTATCGCATGCGCGGCGAACCCATGCCCGTATCCCTGCGACTGCTGGCCTGGGTCGGCCACCAGGTCCTGTTCCGCCCCCTGATCAACCAGATTGGGCTGCTGCGCCTGCGGCGGGCCTACACCGGCGGGGCCGCCCTGGGTCCTGAGCTGTTCACCTTTTATCAAGCCATCGGGGTTAATCTGAAGCAGATTTACGGCCAGACTGAAATCGTGGGCATCGCCTATATGCACCGTGACGGCGACGTGCGGCCGGATACCGTGGGCAAACCCTTGCCAGGCACCGAATGCCGGATCTCCGAAGCGGGCGAAATCCTCTCCCGCTCCCTGTCGGTGACGCCCGGCTACTACAACCTGCCCGAAAAAACCGAGGAGCTTCTGGAAGGGGGTTGGCTGCACTCCGGCGATGCCGGCTACATCGATGACAATGGCCATTTGGTGGTCATCGACCGGGTCTCCGACGTGATGCACAACAAAGACGGGGAGATGTTCAGCCCCATGTTTTTGGAGAACAAACTCAAGTTCAGCCCATATATCAAGGAAGCCGTGATTTTCGGAGACAAGCGGGAGTTCGTATCGGCCCTGATCAATATCGACCCCATCGTGGTGGGCAAGTGGGCCGAGGATCGGGGCATCTCCTACACGACCTTCATGGACCTGTCCGGCAAACCGGAAGTGGCCGAGCTGGTTCACCGGGAAGTGATCGACGTCAACCAGCGGGCGGAAAAAGATCACTTCAAAATCAAGCGCTATGCGATCCTCTACAAACTCTTGGACGTGGATGACGGCGAATTGACCAAGACCGGTAAAATCAGGCGCAAGTTTGTGCGTGAAAAATACGAACATCTCTACGAAGCGCTCTACGACGAGAATGTATCTGAGAAAGAGGTCGAAGCCTTTTTTCAATATCAGGATGGTCAATCGACAACGGTGAAAACCAGCATTCGTTTCTACACCGTGGAAGGGGTCTGATTATAAGATGGTCTATTTTTTTCAACTGGTGGTCAGCGGAATCGTGGTGGGCTCGATCTATGCCCTCTCGGCCCTCGGTTTTGTCCTGATCTACAAGTCCAGCAAAGTGCTGAACATCGCCCACGGGCAGATCATCGCTTCCGGGGCGTTCATCACCTATGCCCTGACCGTGTTCGCGGGCGTACACATCGTGCTCTCTTTTCTG
>JASFFF010000339.1:0-4673 GCA_050124445.1 Desulfosarcina sp. | reverse complement strand
CGAATACATGGGGGAGCATGCGGTTAAAAATATTGCCGAACCAGTGAATATTTACCGTGTTCTTTTAGACCCGGAATACGAAGGTAGGGTCATCGGAGAGCCCGATTTCCATGCAACCAAAATTAGCAGAACCACCGCGATTGCTATTTCCATTATAGTTCTCGCCAGTGTGATATTTTTTTGGGTGGTTTATTCACCGCAAACCCCAATTGGACCAATCTCTACAAAAAAGATTGAGGTTCCCAAGTTGGAAAAAGCATCAATCGCTGTGATGCCTTTCGACAACATGAGCAGCGATCCCGAGCAGGAATATTTCGGTGATGGGATTAGCGAGGATTTAATCACAGACCTGTCTAAAATCCCTGACCTTTTAGTCATCTCTCGTCTATCGTCATTCACCTTCAAGAATAAAAGCATAAAGGTTCAGCAGATTGCCAAGGAGTTAGATGTTCGCTATGTGCTTGAAGGAAGCGTCCGAAAGGCGGGCGACCTTGTCCGTATTAACGCACAATTGATTGATGCAACCAGCGGTCATCATCTTTGGGCCGAACGATATGATGGAAACATGGTTGACATCTTCTCTTTACAAGACAAGATAACCCGCAAGATAGCTAAATCTCTCGCCGTTACCATTACCCCGGAGAACCAGATACGCCTTCCCGAGAATGAAACTAATAATTTAGAGGCCTACGAAGCGTATCTGAAAGGAGCAACTATTGGAAACAGTCTTCGTAACGATGTCGGGAAGTTCGTTGAAAGCCTACCCTGGTTTGAAAAAGCCATTGAATTGGACCCCGGTTATAGCCGCGCTTATGCCGCTTTAGCAGAAACCTATATATTCGGCTCGATATTCGGGCTTCATAGGAAACTTAATGTATCCAGACGTGTGTGTCGGATTAGGGGCATGAACTATCTACAGATGGCGATGAAATATCCTACCAACATCGCTTATCGCACTGCGGCACGAGTATGTATCAACCGTTACCAACATGAAAAATCCATCGACTATTGTATGCAAGCCATCGAACTTGGGCCCAACGAATATCGTAGCAATGCATTTATGGCTTCTTTTTTGACATATGCTGGTCGACCGGAGGAAGCGTTCGCTTTTGCAGAAAGGATGCGTAGAGCCGATCCGGCCTGCTTATGGTGATACCCGTGGATGCGCGGCTTCGGCGAAGCTGCCAGTGAGAATTGGAGGGAGGCGATACCGTACATGGAGAGGTTTATTCAATACAATCCTAAAACTACTTTTGGTTATATTACCTTAGCGAACATCTATGCCCACGTCGGTCGCATTCAAGATGCCCAAATGGCTCTCGAAAAAGGCACCAAGGGATGGCCGCCTACGATGAAAACTTTACGGTTTGTGATGACGCTGTTGCCTTTAAAGGATCTCCAGATGATGGATAATTTTGCGAAAGGATATTTACAGGCTGGATTACCTGGAGAGCCATCTGGATATTATAAAATAAGTGCTGAAAACCGATTAACCGGTGATGAAATCAGAGAGCAGTTTATCGGCCACAAAGTAGCTGGGTTCACAATGGCGACAGGTAAGCTTTGGAATATTGAACGTAAGGAGGATGGTGCTGCTGCCATTCAAGATGGCGATAAAGAGGACACTGGCAAGAGTTGGATCGAAGATGATATGCTTTGCGACCAATGGGATAATTTTTATGATGGACTAAGAGACTGCTGGGTGATTTACCGGAATCCAGAAGGGACACCCGAAGAAAAGGATGAATATCTCGGTACCCCAGGCTATGGAGTCTACCCCTTTTCAATTATCGAATAAGATATTACTCATCGTTTTTTCATTCAGACATACTTAAAAAAACAATTTTGTCCTTAAGATAATATTTCCTGCATGTTCGTGCTGGCTAAAACAGGTCAAATGAAAATTCGGCCGGTAAATACATCTCCAACTACTACCAAGTCAGGCCCGATAGCAGATATCCACATACCGTGGGTCCGAAACTAACCTCGGCTCTGATACAAGTTACAATACCTACACTCAAGTTCAGCCTGATGCCAAATTCCAAACGGCTATCCCAAAGCATCCAACTTAGCCTGAAACTGATTGATCGTATGAATTAGGCAGCATGATGACTGACATAACAGATCACCAAATTGTCAAATTACACCAGGCTAACAAAAGATGATTTCATTTTTGATGGGTTCACGTTAAGATTCCATAAATCTTGTCTTTCACTATTTAAGTTCAGCAATAATAAAAAAAAGAAGGGAATTGATCGATGACTGAGATGGATTACACAGAAATCACATTTGACCGCGAGGATGCTGTCGGTATCCTGACCCTTAATAACGCCGGCAAAATCAACGCGCTCTCCAAGCAGATGATCGGAGAGATCATCGGCCTTCTCGATAGCGTAATCGTTGATGAGACCCTGAAGGTGTTAATCCTCAAAGCGGCAGGAAAGCACTTTTGCGCCGGTCACTACCTGGCTGAAATGGTCGACACGGGTGTCAAGGAATACAAATTTATCTTCGACCAGTGTACCCGAATGATGATGCGCTTCCACGAAATTCCCCAGGTGGTCATCGCCCAGGTACAGGGCATCGCCACAGCTGCCGGTTGTCAATTGGCAGCCTGGTGCGATCTGGTGGTGGCCGAGGAGGACGCACGCTTCTCCACCCCCGGTGTCAAGATCGGTCTCTTCTGCACCACGCCCATGGTGGCTATCACCCGCGCCATCGGTCGAAAGGCTGCTATGGAGATGCTCGTCACCGGCCGGGAATTCCTTGCCGCCGAGGCTAAATCTTTAGGTCTGGTCAACCGTGTCGTTCCTCTGGAAAAGTTGGAAGCAACTACCCGCGATCTGGCCCGCCAAATCGCCGAGGCCAGTGGTTTTGCCCTCTCTATCGGCAAACAGGGGTTGTATGCCCAGGCCGACATGAGCGATACACAGGCCCTGCACTATGCCACACACACCATCGTGATGAACAACATGGCCGAAGATGCCCAAAATGGCATTAAAGCGTTTCTGGAAAAACGGACGCCGGAATGGAAGAATCGATAACCCGCCGGCCATTTTTACCCGGATCATATACCGTGCGGAATTCTAAAACCGGCGAACGGGTCAAGATTAAACCGAAGAAACTGCCGTTTTTTCAAACGGGAAAGGAATTAAAGGAACGGGTGAATCGCTGAGGCGTTGAAACGATTGCCATTATGAAAACACAATTTAAAGAATATGATTTCATCATTGTTGGCTCTGGTCCTGGTGGAGCAACTGTTGCCAAAGAATTATCGAATAAAAAAAAGAAAGTTCTAATTCTTGAGTGGGGCGACTAC
The DNA here is from genome assembly GCA_050124445.1 of Desulfosarcina sp. GTDB lineage: Bacteria > Desulfobacterota > Desulfobacteria > Desulfobacterales > Desulfosarcinaceae > Desulfosarcina. The sequence goes on along the minus strand of JASFFF010000339.1, from coordinate 1,354 downwards.
GAACCCTTGCGGGGGAACTTTTTACAAGGATTCAAAACCATTTTGTTTCCTGGTAAAAGTATGCTTTTTACAGCTCAATACCTTGCCCTGGTTCGAGGCATCACCACCGGAGGTTCTTCGGTACACTACTATGCGACATCGTTTCCGGTCCCTTTTGACATGTTGTTATCCCACGGAATTGATATCCGTGAGGAGGTAAATGAATTAAGGATGGAATTACCCGTTGCCCCGTTAAAAGATGAAATGGTCGGTCCAATGGCCGGAAGACTCATGGAGAGCGCTCAGTCTCTGGGGTACCGATGGAAAAAGCTGGACAAATTCATGTATCAGGACAGATGGGACCCTAAACATGCGTTTGGCCATTATGGGGATCCCTATCGAGTCAAATGGAGCGCAAGAATGTACGTCGAAGAGGCGCTCGTTAATGGTTCCGAAATTATAAACTATGCGAAGGTCAATAAGGTTATCTTTGAAGGAAAGAAAGCCATTGGTGTTGAATTTACTAAGGCCAGTAAAAAGCATCGGGTGTTCGCACCCAAGGTTATCATTTCTGCTGGTGGAATCGGGACTCCTGTAATACTTCGTGCCAGTGGTATGAAAAGGGCTGGATACAATTTTTTCTTTGATCCACTGATTGGAGTTCGAGGAACCGTTAAAGATATTGATGTTCGAAACAGTGAGGTCCCCATGACAGCAGGCGTTCATTTGGAAGATAAAGGATATATGATGACCGATATGTCTCATCCCTTTTTCACCAATGCGTTATTGGCAGCTGGTATCTTGAGATTTGACCAAATGTTTTCAAGAAGTAATACCCTACAAATCATGGTCAAAGCTAAAGATGAACTTGGTGGTAAACTCACCGATCATGGCGGAGTGCGTAAAATATTAGATAGGAAAGGGAAACAAAAACTTCGAAACGGATATAAACGGGCCAAGAAAATATTAGAAAATGCCGGGGCAACACATATTTTTAGGACACAATATCTTGCCGCTCATCCCGGAGGCACAGCTAAAGTAGGTGATCTCGTTGATTCAAATTTGATGACAGAATATGAAAATCTATATGTTTGTGACTGTTCGGTAATTCCAGAAGCCTGGGGAATGCCACCCACAACAACAATTATTGCCCTTGGAAAGCGGCTCTCAAAGTACCTCTCAGGGTAAAGAAAACGGTTACAACAGAAGCTGCCGTTTTTTATGGCGGGGAAGGAATTGAAGAAGCGGGTGGGTCGCTGAGATCAAAATACACAAAGAAGCTCACCAACAAAAATCCATTCAGATTACCAAAATCTATCCTTATTTTCTCAACGATTTCTTTGTGTTGGTTCTGTGGCAAGATACCCCAAATTTC
>JASFFF010000338.1:0-4675 GCA_050124445.1 Desulfosarcina sp. | reverse complement strand
CCTGCTGACGCAGCGACGCCCACACCTTACCTGCCTCAGGTTGGGCATCAAAAACGGCCTTCATGGCTCGGTCACACAAAAACATGGCACAGACGATCGGCCGCACCGTCCAGATGCAGCCGTCATTTTCCAGATAAACGCAGCGGTGTCCCTTGTTGATTCGGTTCAGCGATGCCGCCATACGGTCCAACTGCATCGGTGTGGATTGCAGTGCGTCGATCACCGTGTCGGCAAAAAAGGTGATGATGCCGTCTTTGGAGCAGCAGGCACTGGTCTGACTCTGGAAGCAGGCGCGGGTGCAAAAATTACCGAAATGGCGTTTCAAGAAGCCATCCACCGCCTGCCTGAACTGGATGTACGCATCGACCTGTTGCTTCAGATGGGCCCGGTCGGATGCACCCAGCCGTGACAATCCCTCTCTGACCACGTTCAGGGCTTCCAATTGTTCCCGTTGATAGTCATTCATGCTGCCAATATCGCGCTTTCATCCCACTGAAGGGGTGTTCGATACGTCGATGGTGCCAACGCATTGGTTTGACGGTTTTTACAGCGGTGTAGGACATATACGCTTACTTGTCAATGCGATCCCATCACGGGGCAATCCTGATCACGATCGGGCGCTTTTTGCTTGACGATTGTTGCCTTATCCTCGATAAACGAAAGTCAGATCGGCCGTCGGTCGAACTGCTGCTCTAAGCCGAACAGCTGCCGCACGGTACTCGCTTTTCCGCGTCCGCAAAACCGCGTGCGGCCACACGAATTGACGTCAGCGCACAGGATCGAATCACCATGACAGACAACAACGGTCCCGTCGGCCATCCAATGAACCAAATCGCCAGAAAATTCACGGCGCCCGAAGCGACCATCCCCGACCATGCCGATTCTGCGTCTCATGTAGCCACTCAGGATGACGAACCAGATCCGCGTTCCTCCGAAGCCGTTGCACCGTCTACCATGGGGCCATCGAGATGGGTCCCGGTCTCGCTTGGGCCGGAGCAGATCGAGGCCCCGGCGTTTTTCGTGGATAGAGATCTGATTGTGCAATGGTGGACACCCGGCGGTACAGACCGCTTTTCCCGAGTCCTTGACCAGGAATTGCGTGCCGTCGCCGCGCGCAATATCTTCAACCTGTTGCAACGTATAGCCATCAAGGATGCGGTGTCTGACTGGCAGGCTTTTTTTTCGTTTGTTTATGTCACCTTGCGCCGCTCTACCTCGAAACATACCTTCGCTATGCAATCTGACTTTATCACCCGCGATCAACTGCCAGCTTCTGAATCGGAGCCGATGCACGATCCTGATCGCCGCCGATTCCAGGTGCGAAGCTGCCTGCTCAAACCCGACGTTACGGCCAACCGGCCAGCATTGCGATTGTTCGGCCTTGAATTTACCGAAGGGACGCTTTTTATGCTGCGCGAGGATCAGTGGGATTCAGCGCTGGCAGAAGCGGGTCGGTCACCTGCCGCCATCCAAGCCGACGACCCAGCCGACCATCAAGCAACCGTTTGTATGCTGTCGGCACGGCTGCACGATTCTCAGCGCATCGCCGACAGCATGCTCCCCGAGGTATTTTTCGAATTGGTCAATCGTGCCTGGGAGGTTTTCGATGAAGTCGCTGCCGCCTTGGGCGGCAGGCGCGCCGGCAGCAGTGGTGACCAAGCCAACTACGTGTTTAAGGCCCATGCCGGAAGGCATCCCGTCTTCAGTGCCATCTGTTGTGCGGTCCGCATCAATGAACGCATGCTGGCGCTATCGGAAACGCTCACGGCTCAGCAAGGATGGTCGGACGACATCTGCATGAATATGGGCATTAGCCATGGCCAGGAAGATGAAATGTCGTCGGGCACCCACAGCAGCATGACGCTGATGATTCCCGGCGGGGCATTTGACCAATCGGCCCAATTGTCGGCCATCGCATCCAAAGGTGAAATCTGGGTGACGAAGAATGCCGTTACACAAATGCCCAAGAAATTAATCGACCAAGTGATGCTGGGAGTCGAGCGCCAAGGCCGGTTCATGCGCAACTTCTTTACACGCATGGCAGACCTGCCCACACAAAACATGCCAGAGCAGCCAAGAACCGGTTTGGGAGATCTTTCGATCGCAAGGATTGTTAACACTGAAACGCCTCGCTTGTCACCAACCGAGGCCTAAGAGGTACGCCCATGTCGCCAAACAGCCCGCTGGTTAGGGTTCATGTCAATATCGAACTGCCTGCGGCATGCATTGAGGCGGTGGTCGCCAACACCAAGAAAAAAGCTGTCAGCAAGCCGCAGGAAGGCCATCGGTTAGAACCGGCCGATGCCCTGTCAGCGCTTATCTCCGCTTTTCTCCAGCAAAACGGATTCGATGAATTTGTCCGGGATGCGCAGAATTATTGAGGGCTTCCGGGTGCGGCTGCCTTGTACAACACGAGATCGCCCCGGATGACATATGGCGCGATGTTTGCCGGAACCAGAAAGCTGTCCCCCTTTTTGACGATTAGACCCGTGTCACCGCCCCTTTCTTCAATGCGCCCCTCGCCTTCGGTGCAGAGCAGGATTTCAACATTCCGGCCCTCAGGAGAGCGGTATTTCAATTCACTCGTCGTTCGGATGACATTTAGGGAGAACTCCTCGGCCGGACACGCAAAAGCGGATTCACACGCGTCCACGGATTCAGGCTCGATGATGTCCACCCTGGTCTCGTGGAATCGAACCACGCGCAGCAATTCGGCCACGTCCACATGTTTGGGGGTCAGCCCTCCCCGAAGCACATTATCCGAATTGGCCATCAATTCAATACCCACGCCATCCAGGTAGCCGTGCAGTTGACCGGCGGGCAGATACATGGCCTGCCCGGGTTCCAGGCGGATGAGATTCAGGAGTGCCGGTGAGAGGATACCGATGTCATTCGGATACACCCGGGCCAGCTTGTCCATCCAGCCATAGACGGCCGACCTGTTGGCCAGCCGCTTGGCCTTCCTGCACACCGTTTCGGTCGCGGCCTTCCTTTTTTTACCCCTCAGGGCCATCATGGCTTCAAATAATCGTTGCAGAGCAAAGGAGACAGGTTGGGTCTTTAAATCGTTGCAGGCATCCACCAGCACGGGCGGGCAGACCGGCATCAGCAAATCGGCGGCGGCTGCCGGCGGGCGGAATCCATTCAATCCCCAAAAAGGTGTCAGGGCGCATATAATTTCCGGTTTGTGATTGGTATCCCGGTAATTGCGATCCGGCGCATCCAGGGCGATCCCGTCACGATTCTCGCGCTCGAAACCGGCCTGGGCCTGGTCCTTGTCAGGGTGCGCTTGAATGGAAAGCGGTCTGACTGCGGCCAATACCTTGAACAGGAAGGGCAAGGCGTTGCCGTACCGGCTGGCGATGGAGCGACCCAGAATCTCCTCCGCCTGTTGGTCGATCAGTTCGGAAAGCGGGATTCGCTTTTGACCGGCGATTGCCATCGACGGGCCTTTGGGATGCGTTCCCATCCACAGCTCTGCCTGGGGCGTATGCGACGGACTGGGTTGACCGAGCAGGTCGGCGATGGCCGTGGTCGATCCCCAAGCGTAATTTTGAATTGCGTTTTCAAGACGATAAATTGGCATCCCAGACCTCCGTTGGGTCGTCAGGGGACGGTTTACTAACCCTGGCCAGCCTGGTATACATGGTTCGCAGGGGTAGCGCAGTGAACCAGCGGCTTGGGATCAGCAATAACATGAACCTGATGGTAAATGAAATATTTTACAGTATTCAAGGTGAGTCCGTGCACGCCGGGCTACCCTGCGTATTTGTGCGTCTCACCGGATGCAACCTGCGCTGCCGCTATTGCGATACCCGCTACGCCTTTGATCAGGGAAAAAGCCTGTCAATCTCCCAAATCAGCAAAAAGATTGCAACGTTTGACTGCGATCTGGTTGAGGTTACCGGCGGTGAACCCTTGCTTCAGGACCATACACCGTCGCTGGTGCACACCCTGCTGGAAAACGGTTACCGGGTATTGGTTGAGACCAACGGTTCCATGGACATCGATCAGGTGGATCGCCGCTGCAGTCGAATCATGGACATCAAGTGCCCGTCCAGCGGTGAACATACCAAAAACGATCCGGCCAATTTGCAGCGCCTGACCGCTCACGACCAGGTTAAATTTGTCATCGGCGATCACGGCGACTTCCATTTCGCACAAATGCAGGTGTCTCGCCTTCCGGCAATCCTACCTTCGGATCGCATTTTGTTTTCAGCCGCATCCGACCGGCTGGCCCCGGATCAGTTGGCCCGATGGATGCTGGGAGCCGGCACGAAAGCCCGCCTCCAACTGCAGTTGCATCGCTTGATATGGCCAGATCGCAATCGGGGGGTATAGGACCCGCGACCCACCCGCAGCGGTTGATCAGACGTGCCCATATGTAAATATTTACCTTAACAAAAATACATTAACATACTATGGATAATAAGAAAAAAGGAGTTGTATTGACCAGCGGCGGCCTGGACTCGGCCACGGTCCTGGCCATGGCTGCAGACCAAGGATTCGAGCTGTACAGCCTCAGCTTCGACTATGGTCAGCGACACGTCTTTGAGCTTCAAGCGGCTGAAAGGGTGGCTGCCAGCATGGGCGTAAAGCACCATTTGGTGACGCGTGTGGACCTGAAGCCAATCGGCGGATCGGCACTGACCGACGATATCGCCGTGCCCAAAGC
>JASFFF010000337.1:0-4703 GCA_050124445.1 Desulfosarcina sp. | reverse complement strand
CCACCGCAGACGATACCTTTCAGACGACCTGGGATTTGGCCCTTCAATTCGGAAAAACGCCGGCCATGGCCAATGATTTCCCAGGCTTTATCGCCAACCGCATTTTGCTGCCCATGATCAATGAAGCGGTTTACACCCTTTACCATGGCGTGGGCACCCGGGAGGATATCGACACGGTCATGAAGCTGGGCATGAACCATCCGATGGGCCCGCTGGCCCTGGCTGATCTGATCGGGCTGGACACCTGCCTGGCCATCATGGAGACCTTGTACAACGGTTTCAAGGACTCCAAGTATCGTCCATGCCCCCTATTGAGAAAATATGTGGAAGCCGGATGGCTGGGTCGCAAAACCGGCAGGGGATTTTACGAGTATTAAGAAAAAGGATTCAAGGGGCCGAGGTTTCGAGGGGTCAAGTGAAACATTCCAAACAGGAAGGATCGGTAAGAATTGGGTGCGCTCAGGCGTTTGCTTCCCTTGAGCCCTTGACTCCTTGAATCCTCGAACCCTTCTTCAAAATAAGGAGGCTATATGCCTGCCAGGAAAAAACCACTGCTCACCCCCGTGGGCAAGAAAATCAAGAAGGCCAGACTGGCCAAAAAAATGTCCTTTGACAGCCTGGCCAATGAGACCGGCTTTTCGGTTGACTTCATCAAACGCGTGGAAGCGGGGAAATTAACCCCGCCGGTCGGCTCACTGCTGCAGATTTCCCGAGCCCTTGAAATCGACTCCGGAGACCTGCTCAAGGAAGATGAGAACCTGATGCAAGACCGCATCAAAGCCTACACCAAACGCACAGACAGCTACGCCTATACAACGTTGACCCCCGGCGCTGAGAACAAACATCTCAAGGCCTTCCGGGTCAAGATTGACGCCATGAAAGACCACGAAGGGGTCAGCTACAACCATGCCGGTGAGGAGTTCGTATATGTTCTCGAAGGCGAGATTGAAGTGGTGGTCGGCGAACATGTAAACACCCTATCTCCGGGTGACTCCCTGCACTTCAACTCAGGTATCCAGCACCACCTGAAAAATATCGGCGAGGCAGACGCCGAGCTGATTGTGGTGATTTACAACCCCTAGGCGACTGATTTAACCCTAAGAAGGATTAGACCATGTCATTCAAGCTGACCGATGAACAACTGATGATTCAGTCCATGGTGCGCGAGTTCTCCCGCAAGGTGGTGGCAGAAACAGCAGCCGAAAGGGATAAAACCAAGGAATTTCCCGCTGATAATCTCAAGAAAATGGCCGAACTGGGGCTGCTGGGCATGATGGTGCCCTTCGACTACGAGGGATCGGACTCGGATACGGTGGGTTATGTATTGGCCCTTTCCGAAATCGCCTATTCGTGCGCATCAACGGCCGTGGTCATGTCCGTTCACAACTCCATCGTTTGTGAAAGTATTTTGAATTTTGGAACCGAAGACCAAAAGCAGCACTACCTCAAAGATCTGGCCATGGGCCAAACCATCGGCGCCTTTGCCCTGACCGAACCCGAAGCGGGGTCGGATCCGGTCAGCCAGCAGACCACGGCGGTCAAGGACGGTGACCACTACATCATCAACGGCACCAAGCGCTTTATCACCACCGGGAAAAACTGCGGCCTGGTCATCGTTGCGGCCAAGACCGATCCGGACGCCCGCCACAAAGGCATCAGCACGTTCATCGTCACCAAGGACAATCCCGGACTCATCGTGGGTAACGAGGAGAACAAGATGGGACTACGCGCCTCCGACACCACCGATCTGCATTTCGAGGACTGCCGGGTACCGGCATCTGCCATGCTGGGCGAAACAGGCCAGGGATTCACCATCGTCATGAAGGGTCTCGACGGCGGCCGCATCGGTATCGCCGCCCAGAGTTTGGGGGTGGCCCAGGCGGCCTTTGACGCGGCGGTCAAGTATGCCAAGCAGCGTGACCAATTCGGTCAGAAGATCTCCAAGTTTCAAGGGCTGCGCTGGATCATCGCCGATATGGCCACGGAAATCGAGGCGGCCCGGCAGCTGACCCTTTCCGCCGCCGCCATGAAGGACCGCAAAGTGAAGTTCACCACCCAGGCCTCCATGGCCAAGTTGTACGCCTCGGAAATGGTGAATCGGGTCACGGCCAAGGCCCTGCAGATGCACGGCGGATATGGGTTTATCAGCGACTACCCGGTGGAGCGTTTCTACCGGGATGCCCGTGTGTTCACGATTTATGAAGGGACATCTGAGATTCAGCGGGTGGTCATTTCCAACAATATACTGAAGGACAAGCGGACACCTAATTAAAAATAGGAATTCGCCACATCCGGCATCCAGTCGGAAAGGAGGAGCCACATGGTTAGAACGGAAATTTCCCTATTCCTGAAAAACGAGCCCGGGGAACTGGGCAAGCTGGCCACGCTCATGGGCAAAGCCGGAATTAATATCGATGCGTTAACCATCCAGGACGCGTCGGCCTATGTGCTGGAATTGTTCAAGGCACGCGGGAAATCCCTCAAGCGCATCGCCTCGGCAGCCAGCTACAACTCCATGCGCAAGGACTCAGCCCAGTTTGCCCTCATCCGCCTCCTGGCTGAAGACGGCAAGACCAACGCCGCCATCGATCTATTGTCCAAACACGACTATACCTTCGACATCATGCCGGTCATCGCCGTCCAGCTTGACAACAAACCCGGTGAGCTGGCGCGTCTCTCGTCAAAATTCGGCGAGGAAGGTATCAATATCAACTATGTGTATGGTTCCGTGGCCGGACCGGAAGCCAAATGCCTGTTCGTATTTTGCCCCGAAGATATCGAATTGGCCGCCAAAATCTTCGCCAAAGCGGAGGCAAACCGGTAAATGCATCCATCCAGTTGTAGGTTTTGCCCCCCAATGGCCGCAGGCTGATTTACACATTGATATTTTCAGTTTCATAACCATATTAATTGTATTATATAAAAACCATATTGAGATTAAGTTATTTATTGGAGGGTCGTTATGAACAAAGATGAGTGCGTAACCGAAAAATGGTCCAGTCGTACGGTCGGCCTGATCCTGCTCCCCCTTGCCTTGGCCTTAGGCTTTCTTGGCTTTCTCATACTACCAGTGATAGGCCTGTTTTTCTCCATCCCGCTTTTCATTCTATCATTCATGTTTTTGGCGGCACCGGAGAGCAAGGTCTGTCGGCTGATATTAAAAAAAGATTCCTGATATGGGCGGTTAGTTGCCGTTTGTAGCCGACGCCTACACCCGCTTTTCCTGTACCAACCTGGCAAAATGCTCATAGCTGCGGTCATAGGTAAGCTCTGCGTCGTCGGGAAAGACGCAAGCCGGCAACTGGCGCATCTGAACATGGTATGTCAGGCAGTCGCAGCATGTGCCCTTGCGTGAACACGGTTCATAGGAACAGTTGCAGCGCTCCCGGTTTTCGTCCTTTTTGCAGTCCATATCATCCGGTTCCTTTCAATCCGATGTCGTCGGCCACCTCGCGCATGCCCATGATGGTGTCGGTAATCAGTTCACTCAGCTCCACCCCCAGCATATCGGCACCCTTTTGGATGATCGACCGATCCACGCCGGCAGCGAAGCGTTTGTCCTTCCATTTCTTCTTGACCGACTTGGCTTTCATGTCCATCACACTCTTGGTGGGTCGCACCAGCGCTGAGGTGGCCACCAGCCCGGTCAGTTCATCGATGGCATACAGGACTTTTTCCATCCGGGTCTCCGGCTGAACGTCCGTGCAGATTCCCCAGCCGTGGCTGACAACCGCACGAATCAGATCGTCGGGCCACTTGTTTTCTTTGAGGATGGCTTCGGTCTTTTTACAGTGCTGGTCAGGAAACTGCTCGTAATCCAGGTCGTGGATCAGACCCACAATACCCCAGGTTTCCTCATCCTCTCCATATTTTCTGGCCATATAGCGCATCACGCCCTCCACGGCAAAGGCATGTTTGATAAGGCCTCCGCTCTGGTTGTAAGTTTTAAGCAAGGCCAGGGCATCTTCTCGGGTGGGGACCGAACGGTTCATTATCATCTCCTAATCGTCGGGGGATTGCCTGTAAAGCGACCATGTCTTAGATTTGCTTATGTTTATTCATGAATGGCCAATTTATCCGCTATCGGTGTTGTGCTCAAAATTTTATTGTAGGAATATCAACCATATATACCCCAAGGGCACTTCCTGCGGGCGCCTATGGATAAAAGTTTTCTCGGGCCTTGATCTCGACCAAATTTTCCTATTTCTGGATGAACACTGAGTAACGCTTTTTGGTTTACCATATGCCATGCCGGGCAACAAGCCCTTGACCTGTTGGATCGGGTAACCGTGGATTGATTGCCAACCAACCCCATTTGATGATTAAGGCCCATATTGAGATACTCCCATGAGTCCAAATCAAGCACCCAATGAGAGCCAGCATCTAATTGCAGCCATACGCGAGCTGAACACCCGCTGGGCCAGAAGAGCCCTTTCTATCTGGCAAGGGCATCGCATCGACAATGCGCCCGATCACATTTATGCCGGTTTCGAGGACCTCTTGACACCCTCGGCCATTGCCCGAACAGCCACCCTTCGGAGCGTCAAAACCAGGACGCGCATTCGACACGGCCTGATCGATCACTACCTGCAGCGCAAGCTGATGCCCCATGAAACGGAAATGCAGGCCTGGAGCCGCGGGGCGGCCGCCCACGTGGATGGGGAAAAGATCTACTTCCGGGAGGTCATTCCCTGGTGCCAGAA
>JASFFF010000336.1:0-4713 GCA_050124445.1 Desulfosarcina sp. | reverse complement strand
ACCAAATTTAGATTCAACTATCAGCATAGTAGCAGGCAATTATACTAAACCAACCATATAGAAAACCCCAGCAACCGTATTTTTCATGACCTCTATTATTACCAAATCAGGTAGGGTCAGTATGGGCTAAAGAAAGGCCTTAAAGAGAAAGGACTTAAACCGTATAATGTTAGCCCTTAATGTAATATATATGCCCCGCTGAATTCTGACCTGCGGTCAACAGATTCGGCGTTCCTCAACTATTCTCTGGATACATCTAACTCCAACACATCATCTTGCAAGAGGCACCAGAGATACAATTGTTAGAAGTAGGAATTGCCGGTATTTCTGGAGCCTCGGATAGATAGGCACATAAGACCGTTAGGAACGGGAGGAAAAAACTTCTGGATTATTATTATACATCTAAGATTATTTAATCTTCTATTCTACGAAATTTCTTCGACTTATTTTTCATGATATTGATCATCATTTTTCGCGGCAGAAATTTGGTAATTGCGTAGTTTATCTTCGAAGATCTGCCGGTTACGCAAAGCGGTTTTCCGTCCATGACTGCTTCAAAACCCAATTTGGCTACGGTCGCTGCACTCAACCATTGTCTCTTTGGAACTTTATTAACTAATTCGCGAGTACCAGTTACATCATGAAATTCTGAATAGGTAAATCCAGGACACAAAGCACAGACATTGATTCCTTTATCAGCTACTTCCGCTTGTAATGTGTGCGAAAGACAGACCACATAAGATTTTGCACCCGCGTAGAGTGATTGCCCTGGTGAGCATGGTATTAAACCATTCAAAGAGGAGACATTGATAATACGGCCATAACGACGCTTTATCATCTGAGGTAAAAATAAATGACAAAAGTGGGAAACAGCGGTGACGAGAACCTGTATAAAGTCTCTCTGTTTCTCCCATTCTGTATTAACAAAATATCCTGATATTCCGTATCCAGCATTATTAACTAAGCCATCTATCGGTATTTCTTTTGACTGTAATTCATCGTAAATATTATTGGGCGATTCAGGTTTTGCCAAATCGGCTAGAATAGATGTAATTTCTTCTTGGAATAAGATGGGAATAGACATGAGAAATTGTCTGCCCGGCCGACTCTCCATTATTTACACCGATGTTGTACCCTGTGACGGATGAATCCTTCGCGAACATCATCTGTTTCAGGTATTTTAGCAGCCTATCAGCATCCCGTCTTTCTGCAGCAGCAATAAAGGTTGATAGGTGTGGGACAACTTCATACGATTGTCTATGAAATCGATGAGATCGGCAAATTTCATGATGGCCTTCTTTCCTGTTTTTCGAATGTAGGTGGTGCATCAGGTAGGCTTCACCATCCAATTACCCATCCTTTATAATAATGTCAATGATAACCAACTCCTTGACACCAATATAAATATTTGCGAACTTGGTTCTGTTCCTGCCTTTCATTTCCACAATCACATTTACGGAGCATCTATATGGCACTGACGAAGAACGATATCGTCAATCAGATCCAAAACCAACTTGGCTTCCCCAAAAATCAATCCAAGGAAATTACAGAGACCTTTCTGGAGCTAATCAAGTCGGTTTTGGAGTCCGGTGAAAATGTTCTTGTAAGTGGCTTTGGTAAGTTCTGCGTTAAGGAAAAGGCGGAACGGAAAGGTCGAAATCCGGCTACTGGCGAGGATGCAGTCCTGCCAGCCAGGCGGGTGGTAACATTCAAATGTTCGGGGTAAGCTGCGGGAAAAGGTGAATAAACAATGAATCAAGATCAAGAACAAAGGCATTATCCTCGCCGAGCGACCTTTATCGTTGCAAAATACACTGTGCTGGAAGGAACTTTCCAAGATATAATAGATAGCATTGGGGCCGGTGGCTTGTTTATCAAGACCAAAAGGAAGGTCGCGGTTGGTCAACCCATTACAACCAAGTTCCCCTTGTTCAAGCTTGACAACAAGCTTCAGGTGTCAGGACGAGTGGTTCGCAGAGATTCTGACGGCTTTGCAGTTACATTCAGTGAGCCAATACATGGCTTGATATGCAAGGAAGGTCATTTCCCCCAAATCTTCCACGAAGACGATCGATAGAATTGATTTAATACATATGAGCCGGGGCATATGTGGCAGATTTGTTAGATTCAGACCTCTAAAAGATCTTCAGGCACACTTGTATTCGGGTAAAAATAATCGTCCAGAAAACATATAACCCGATAGAACGTTATAACGATATGGATGCGTGATATTCAGACAGGAGGCCACATGTTTTGCCCCAAATGTAGAGCTGAGTACCGCGAGGGTTTTTTTACATGTTCAGACTGTAACATTAAATTGGCCGATGAGTTGCCACCATTACCAGAACCTGAATTCGTTGAGTATAAAGAGATACTGGCCACCTATAACCCTGCGGATGTCGTTTTTCTAAAATCATTGCTTGAAAGTGAAGGGATTCAATATTTTTTCAAGGGTGAGCATTTCATGTATATGCGGCCATTGGCTGATCCAGTAAGGCTGATGGTAAGGCAGGATCAGGTCGAGGAGACCGTTGAATTGGTTAAGGATGTTAAATTGTCTGTCACTGGAATCAGTTTGAATGAAAACTCTGATGATGAAAATTAGCTATTATTATACGCTATATAATCTGGTGGCGATGAGATACCGAAATTTTTTTGGCCAGAATAAAAAGGGAACTGCAAACGATGATACTCATTCCAACCAAAGGCCCACGATGCCCTTGGGGGTATCACAACTCTGGAGGCTGTCTTCAAACTAATTCATGCTAAGTTCGTGGCAGATGGTTTTGCCGATCCAATTCCAGAGATGATCAAGGTCAGTAACAACCCGATCCTGATTCCACGGATGCCCTTTGGTAAGTATGGAGGGGGCCTATTTAGTGAAGTGCCGCAGGATTATCTTAATTGGCTATCAGGAACTGATTTGGATGAGGATATGGCTAATACGGTGAAGCACCACCTTGGCGGTGTGACCAGTTGATGGTGTCAAAATATGAAGGTCGCTTTTCAAAATTATATTTCGAGACTGACTTAGGTTGAATATTGATGGATAGCCAGTTCAAAATAATCCAATGCCAAATAACATTGCGATTAAAACCGACGAAAGAGTAAGGTATTCCAATGAATAGGCAGGAAAACGACGAGAGCTATGACAATGGTAAAGAAACTCCACCCAGACGATCCAGACGAACCAAGTTAAAGCAATTTAACGACTATGGCGAGGTAGCTGAGGCCAGAGACAAGCGATTCAAAAAGCGTTCGCATCGCCGAAGAACGGGCAAAGACGACGTTTGGCCTGATAACATTGATTAAGTACATCTCTGCCTCTAATGCCATTTTCAATTTTCTAAATGATATCTAAGTTTTTGCGACAAGCCATAGAACCAAGATTATCTCGATACATCTGTAATCCGACAAAAGACAACAGAAAGAGGCCGCTGTGGCAGACTTGAAGATCCGAGTGTTCAAAGGTGGCGAGTCCGATCCGGAAACAACTGTAATTATCCCCGGTGATGTTCTCAAGATCGCATCAAAGCTAATTCCTAAGCAGGCGAAGGTAGCACTTCAGGAGAAAGGCATTGAAATCGAGGAAATTATCAAACTTTCCGAGAATCCTGGCGCTCGAGGAACCCTTGTGAAGGTCGAAGAACACAAGAAGAACGAGAAGGTTGTTATCGCCCTTGAATAGTAGATGAAAGGATTGTCGAAGCAACGGGTCGATCGTACCCTGTAATACAGCGCTGACGCCGTATCCCTGGTCCGGTGCCCTGAGTGGTTACTGGTATTCAACAATCATGTAAATATCAGCTCTGAGAATTCCTATGATTCGAAAAAATTATCACAGCCGGGCAAACATTGCCAAAATACCGGCTTACGTGGTAGTCTGGAGATTACCGAATCATATCGGAAATATTTATATAAAATCCAATTACTAAGATCGTACTATCTTCTCGTGACCTCGATCCAGCCGATTCCGGATGGCAGCATGCCAAATCTCCCTAAGAGGCATTGGAGATTCTTAGGCATAGGTGTTGATAAGGCTATAATCAAGGGTGCCCGCGCTGTTAGACATTATTTCATGCGGGAGAAACTTCTTGATTAAATAGTCGTTGACCTTCAACCTGTAGTGTTCGGTGTAGGCACGCCCGTGTTTGGAGATATCTTGGACCTGACTCAGCTGAAGCTATTGGATTCTCGCCCCCTAAATGAAAATGCGCTCCGTTTGCGACATCAAGTACTTCGTGACGGGACATAACAACCAGGTTGACCAGGTTTTCGGCTTTGGATTTGCTACGGTAGGCCGTAAGTTCGGAGGGGCCGAAAACCGGTCACCTACATTGTTAGGCGCGATAGGAGATAGCGTTTTCATCGGATGTTTCATTATATCGCCATAGGTGCCGGATTTGCCTTTGCGGCAGCCGCTCAACCTGGACCGCTGCAAGCGTTCCTTTTATCGCGAGTCACGGTAGCTGGATGGAAGCGTTCGCTGCCTGCTGCCTTGGCGCCGCTTATCAGCGATGGACCAATCGCTCTCCTGGTTCTCTTGTTACTTCCTGAATCTTGCATGAAAATCATGCACGAAGTATAAATAGATTTTTAATCGAAGGTTTACGAAAGATCTCGAAGTATACTGGAATACCTGACAGGTAAAACCAGGCGCAGTCATCTCTTCTTCTTGATTTTCACCCTTCGGGCGCGGGGGGGGGTTGCAAA
>JASFFF010000335.1:0-4720 GCA_050124445.1 Desulfosarcina sp. | reverse complement strand
CCATTGCCACCAGCGGCACCATTCCGATCCACGGTTGACATCGGGCAAGCCGGCTACGGGTATCAGTTGAGTATCGACTGTTTTACCATCCAACCCTACGATTGCATGGCTGGTTTTTGATCTTTGGTGTGTATGGGCTTGCCAGCAAACCCGATTCCAATGATGATCCTGGTTGACCTGGTTAGCCGTATTTATGCTGAAAATCAAATTTAATGAATCACGCACTGGCAATTGGTCGGTTGGGCGGCACCCGAGTCCCATATTTGATATTCCGCCCCCCCCTTTGGCCACCTGAGCCGGTGATATAAAATATACATTATATTTCAATTGGTTATATAATCTAATCAAGGCTCAATTGCTGCCCTTGAACCCGATTAACCTGTTGACCCTCATTGCGGTGATTGTTATGGATAACTGAAACGATTGTCATTCGCATCAGTTGGCGTCCCAATTAGCTCAGGATAATTCGCCAGACATGGAAGATACCGATCATTCGCCCTTTGTGTTGGAAAACCCCGCTGACAAGCTGGATGCCGCTGAAGGTGGTTTTCCTGATCGCTATGTGATCAAAACAACCGGGACAGATCGGATTCTGACCTGCTTAGAAGCCCCCAATTTACAGGTCATCATCAGACAGGGCCTTTCCATCTCTGGCTCTGCTGCCCGCAAAGCGCCCCCGGGAACGATCTATTTGGACGGGGTTGCCCAGACTGAACCCTTCCTGGATCATGAAAAAAAGGTATACAATCTGGATCATCACGAGGGTTGCGTGCGTACCTTTACACTGGCCACCTGCGAACAGGCCTTAATCATGTGTGTCAAGGGACTGGATCTGCGGGACCGTGAATGGAAAATTTACGCCAACGAGCCAGACCTTGACACGATCCTGGCCATTTGGATCATTCTCAATCACCAGCGGATCAACAACCGCGAAGCCATCCAACGGCGTTCCCTTTTCGCACTGGTCAGGCTGGAGGGAATTATTGATGCGTTGGGACTGGAACTGCGCGAGCTCAGTGGTTTGCCAGAGGACCTGGTGCAAAAGCTGATGCGGGTCATTGATCGCCTGCGCACCGAAGAATTGAACCTCAAAAAAGCCGGCCAATGGACCCAAACCGATTTCCTGACTTACACGGTCGGTGTACTTAAACAATTGGATCAGTTCCTCATCAAACTGGGAGAGCTGGACGATTTCAAGGGAATCGAGGAGTTGGCCCGTATTGACCTGATCAACAATCGCATTGCAGTGGTGGTGGCTTCGGATTTAGGTATCTATGAGTTGGAGCCTCATCTAATCAAACTATATGGGAATCGGTTGGGATGGGTGGCACTTAGCAGGGGGAAGAACGACTACACCCTAAGACAGATGGATCTCTTCATGCCGGTCAGTCTGGAGGATGTCTATCAACGCCTGAATTTCATGGATCCAGCTGTCAAGGGGCGCATCCGCGTGAACCGTTGGGGCGGCTCCGGAGATATCGGCGGATCGCCCAGGGATCGGGGCACCAAGCTTTCACCTGCAGAGATTGTTTCTGCCTGTCGGGATGTCATAGAGAAACGAAGTGACATCAGGCATCTGAAGCGGTTTTTAACCAGTGCCGCATTGTCGTTTCTAATCGTCGTCGCTGCCACTGCTACTGGTCAGAACTGGCAGCCCAGCCAGTGGCTCGACCTGCAAACACTTAATCGGTGTGCCCAGACCCCGATTTTTGGCTTTTACCTGGCGCTAATGATTTTAACCGTGGTTACGCTCTCTGTGCTGGCATGGCGACGGCCTTGGCAATTTGGTATCATGCTGCCCACCGGCTATGATTGGTTGCGCATTCTGCCTTTTGCCATCATCTGCGGTTTTACCGGGGCGATGGTCTCGCCTGCAAAACCTCTATTTTCAGCCGACCCACTGGTTGCCTGGGGGGTGGCCCTGATTCTGATCCCCGTTTCCCTGGAATTGTTGTTCCGCAGCTTGGTCCACGGGATGATGGCTCAATTGGCCAGCATCCAGGATTGTGAAAGTCGATGGTTCTTTTCCGGGCCGACGATCGGATCATCGGTTCTTTACGCCGCCACGGTTGTATCTCAGATGGCAATGATGCCATCTGATGCTCAAACTGTTTTGAGTATCGGCGTTCTGATGAGATCCGCGACGGTGGCTGTCATTTTCGGGCTTGGGGCAGGTATGATCCGGGAACGGTCCCACAGCCTCTTGCCGGCGTGGCTGTTTCATGCCACTGCCATAGCCACGTCGCTGCTGGCCTATGGAACGGCTTGATCCTTATTGACATAAGCACGCGTTGCGCTATCACCTGAGGTGTTAAGACGCATTGCCGCAACGCGGGTGACGTTTCCCCGCAAAGCGATTCCAATCAGCCTAGCGCCATTGTGTTGATGTAATCCGAATCATCAAGGGATCACCGACGATAGGCTGCATTGTCCACGCTGCCGAACCAGGAGCCCATTGCATGAAGTTGAAAAAGGCCCCTGTTACCTTGCACGGCGACGGTGGGAACATTCACATCCTGCGCAATGGGCATGGTATCCCCGAAATCAGCGCAGAAACCGTAGCTGATTTGATGCGAGGACTCGGTTGGGTTCACGCCAATGACCGCCAGCTCCAGACCCTGATCACGCGTATCCTTATCCAAGGTCGGGCAGCCGAACTGATCCAGGCCGATGGTGGTCTGATTGCCATCGATACGTACATGCGGCGCATGAATTTTCTTCCGGATACCGAGGATCAGCTTGCCCGTTTAAATCCCCAAACACACACAGCCGTAACGGCCTATGCGGATGGGTTCAACCACTGGATGGCCGAGAACGGTCTGGTGTTTGAACTCAAATTGTTGGGCTACCGACAGCCGGACGCATATACTGCAGCAGATTGTTTACGGTTGGCCAAGGTGTTCGGATTTTTGGGTTTGGCAGACACCCAGGCCAAGATGGAGACGTTCTTGGTTCAGTTGATCCAGAAAGGGATTTCGGAAAGGCGCCTCAGGGAACTGTTCCCTTATCTCAGCGATCCCATCGATACCGAGCTGTTGAACCAGATCAGATTGGCGCCACCGATGGTGCCAGAAGCGGTGCCATGGCTAAGCCGTTTACCGCGATTCAATGCTTCCAACAACTGGGTGGTTGCCGGACGCCACACCCGCTCCGGTTTGCCCATTCTTTGCGGCGATCCCCATCTGGAGGTGAACCGTCTGCCCAATGTTTGGCAGGAGGTTGTCTTACGGCTGCCCGGCAATTCAATAATGGGTGTCAGCATCCCAGGTATCCCGGGTTTGATCATCGGCCGCAACAGGCACCTGGCATGGAGTCCCACCTATGCCTTCATGGACATGTTGGATTACCGTATTGAGCATTGCCGCGATGGCCGTTATTTTCGTACAGACGGATGGAAACCCTTTACGGTACGTGAGGAATTAATCAAGGTAAAACACAAGGCCAGCATCCGTATCCAGGTTTATGAGAATGAGCATGGCCTGCTGGAAGGCGATCCCCATCAGGACGGTCATTACCTGGCATTGGGCTGGTCCGGTGCCAGCGGATGTGGGGCCAGGGATGTTGACACCCTGATTGCGTTGTTGAACACCCGAGATGTGGAAACGGGCATGAGGTTGTTTCGTCGGGTGGAGGCGGTTGCCATGAACTGGGTGCTTGCCGATACCCGGGGAAGTATCGGCTACCAGATGAGCGGCCGCCATTTCAAGCGGCCAGGGGTATCCAGCGGACTGTTGCCGCATGCCGCATGGGAAGGCCAATGGGATCACCACGGATACAATGATCCCGAGGAACTGCCCTGCGTTTACAACCCCCCTGAAGGCATCATCGCGACGGCCAACCAGGATCTCAACTATTTGGGACGATCCAATCCCATCAATTTGTGCATGGGAACGTACCGCGCAGACCGGATTATACAGTTGCTGGAATCCGGCAGCAAACTTGATGTGGCCTACATGAAGGACATGCAATATGATCTTTATTCGCTGCAGGCGGAACGATTGATGACCGCGATCGGTCCGCTGCTGCCGGATACTGAGAATGGCCGCATACTTAAGACCTGGGACCTTCGTTATGATGCCGATTCCAAAGGCGCCATGCTGTTTGAATCGGTTTACCACGCCATGATCAGGGTCGTTTTTGGTGACCACGGAATGGGTCGGGCGGTAATCGATCATATTTTTTCGGAAACGGCTTTGTTCAATGATTATTACGTCAACTTCGACCACATTCTGCAAAAGCGACGCTCCGCCTGGTTCGATGGCCGCACGCGCGAACGGCTTTTCAGACAGGCTATCCGGGAAGGGTTGGCGGTGACGCCGGAAAGATATGCCAACAATCGATCCATTGTCATGGCCCACGTGCTCTTCGGTGGCAGGGTGCCAAGACTACTGGGTTTCGACTACGGACCCATCGCCCTTCCTGGATGCCGAGCCACCATCTCCCAAGGCCAGCTATTCAAAAGTGACGGACGATCAACCACATTCAGCCCCACGTATCGGTTGATTACCGACATGGCAACTGATGAAATCCATACCAATCTGGCCGGTGGGCCATCAGACCGACGGTTTTCCAAATGGTATATCAGTGATCTTAGAAATTGGTATGAGGGCAACTACAAGGTTCTGAAGTGAGAGGGATTGATGAACCATGGCCAACAAGCTTAATCTGATTCTGATTGGCATGCCCGGGTCGGGTAAAAGCACTGTCGGTGTCCTCCTGG
>JASFFF010000334.1:0-4726 GCA_050124445.1 Desulfosarcina sp. | reverse complement strand
GATTGCTGGTTGGATGGACGGAAGCTGGAAATCGGCCAGAATTTCGAGCGGTGGCAGGTATAAGCACCGGTGCACTATCAGCACCATTTGCCTTTCTCGGATCAAACTATGATGGGGCGCTGAAGGACCTCTACACGACCACCTCAACCAAGGAAATACTTAAAAAGCGCTCATGGTTATCCATTATTAATGCTGACGCTTTCACCCACACCGAACCGTTACGAAAAATTATTGCCGATACCATCGATGGCCGTGTATTGGAACAAATTGCCATTGAACACAGCAGGGGTCGGCGGTTGTTTATCGGCACCACAAACCTGGATGCTGAGCGACCGGTCATTTGGAATATTGGTGCCATTGCTGCAAGCGGGAAGCCGAATGCCCTGGAGGTGGTGCGCAACGTCATGCTTGCATCGGCAGCCATTCCAGGGGTCTTTCCACCAGTCTATTTCAAGGTACAAGCCAACGGTCAAACCTTTGATGAGATCCATGTGGATGGGGGTGCCGCATCTCAGGTTTTTCTTTATCCCGTCACATTGGACTTACAGTGGATGGAAAAACAGATCGGATTGGAAGGAGAAGATCATGTCTACGTGATTCGCAATTCACGATTGGAACCAGAGTGGCAATCCGTTGCGCCAAGAGTGCTGCCCATAGTAAAACGATCCATTGAAACCCTGGTTAGAACCCAGGGCATAGGCGATCTGTACCGAATTTATCTTGGCGCACAGCGAGATAAGATGGATTACAATTTGGCCTATATCCCTTCCGACTTTCATGAAAAACCCAAGGAGGAGTTCGATCCCGAATACATGAAAAAGCTATTCGAACTGGGCTATTCATTGTCCAGGAATGGTTATCCATGGGCGAAATCACCACCCGGTTTTGAACCCCCAATCCACAAGAATGAAAAAGAGCGCTCTAAAAAAAAGTGAAATGAGACACCATAGGCTTTACCAATTAACACCGCTAAAATGGCTGCCGATTATTGCTTTACTGGCATTGTTTGTTAGCGCATGCGCAACCTTAAAACCGGTCCAACTGCCCGATGAATATACGCTGCCGCCGAGTAATGCACCACTTTGGCAATCGCTTGAATCGATTCGGCCCGATAACTGGTTTGTGCTGCTGAATGACAGTCAGAGTGCTCTCGATTGGCGACTTACAGCAATTGACAGTGCAGTCGAAAGTATCGATCTGCAAACTTTTCTTTGGGATTTCGACACGGCTGGTTCACTCATACTCGACCGTCTTGTATCTGCTGCTGACCGAGGCGTGCTGGTCAGAATCTTAATCGATGATACGTTTCTCATCTCCGAAGATCGGATGCTGGTGGCCCTGGCAGAACATCCGGAAATTGAGTACCGTGTGTTCAATCCATTCAAACAACGGGCCAGCGGACTCGTTTCTCGGCAGCTTTTTAGCCTCAATGAATTCCACCGTCTTGATCATCGGATGCACAACAAGTCCATGATTGTTGACAATCGAATAGCAATTGTTGGTGGCCGAAATCTTGCCGACGAGTATTTCGGTCTACATAGTGAGGCCAATTTTCGCGACCTTGAGCTTCTTGCAGGTGGTCCCATCGTCCAGGAGATTAGCACCTCTTTCGACGACTACTTCAACGACGATTGGTCATTGCCCATTGATATGGTGACCCATATCAAACCCAACTATGTCGATCTCGATGCTGCGCGCCACGTAAGGGATCCTGGGGCCTACGAATATGAAGAAATATCTGAGGGAGCAAGGCGGCAGCTTTGGGAAAAGGCCGTGCGAGAGGCGTTTCAGGGTGACGCATTTCTTTTTGTGGATAAACCACCGGTCGAGAACCCTGCTGCCAAAGAAAGCGAACCGGTACAACTTGCCAAACAGTTGATTAGATTGTTTGACAAAGCCGAAGAAGAAATTCTTATCATTTCCGCCTACCTGATTCCATCAATTAATCTGGAGGGGGCGATCGAGCGTGCTGTCCAGCGCGGGGTCGATGTGCGCATACTAACCAACTCGATTCGCTCGAACAACCACCTTGCGGCCCACAGTGCCTATCGAAAACACATCAATGAACTGTTGGCAGACGGTGCCCAACTGCACGAAGTCCGGATAGACGCGCGCGATCGGCATTTCTACATGTTCCCACCGACAGACAAGAAATCCCTGGCGCTGCACGCCAAGGCATTGGTTATAGACAAGGATAAAGTGTTCATCGGCAGCGCAAACCTGGATCCGCGATCCCTAAGGCTCAATACCGAAATGGGGCTTCTGGTCTACAGCGAGGCGCTTAACGCCGAGGTTCGCTTAATGGTCAAACGCGATTTTTCCCAGGCAAATGCATGGCACCTGAGGTTTGACGAAGACGGCAATGTGATCTGGATATCCGGAAATGTTGTACTGGCATCACAGCCGGCAGAATCATTTATGCAACGGATAGAGGACTGGTTTTTCATGCATCTTCCGATTGAGGATGAAATGTAGGCAAGCGATAGATTTTCTTCCCATCGATATGTTATGTCTACCACACGAAAACAGCCTCTTCCAGAACTTGTGCTTTCTTGCCAAGACAACAACAATCTGAAATAAATAGAAATTTTCATGTACGAAATGGTAACATGGAGTGATTTATTCAAATGTTGCTTCTGGCCAATGAGACTTTCGATACACACGATCATTGGTTGAAGACAAAGATATTTGTTTGGAACATATGTCAGTAATTTAGATTGATTCTTGAGATGATTCCCCAGCCCAAGTTGGATTTTCCCCCTTAAAATCATTCTAAACACCAGATATGAATCGGCTATATGATGCGACAGAATCGTGGGGCTGTGGTCCACACTTATGAAGCGAATGCACTTCATCTCGGTTTTCAAATGAGCCCCTTCAACGCGGCCAGCGTATCTTCAGGCTCCGGCCGGTTGGTGTAATCGGCGTTGATATCAGCATGCCGGACGATTCCATCACCATCAATAATCAGGGCGGCAGGAATGGGCAATGTCCAGCTGTCATCGCCATTGTGTTTAGGGATGTCCAAGCCGAACTGCTTGTAAATAGCGATGAGATCGTCGGGCATCTGATATTTAAGACCATAGCGAGCGGCGACGACATTACCAGGATCACTGAGAATGTCGACGGTGATTCCCTTCTCTTTGGCGATGGCTGCATTGTGTTGGGTAAGTTGAGGCGAGATCAGGATCAGTGTGCCGCCAGCTGCCGCAAACCGATCGGCAAGAACGGATAGAGCTTCCAGCTCCATGTTGCAATAAGGTCACCAGCGGCCACGGTAAAAACTGAGGACCACCGGCCCGCGATCGAGCAGATCACCCAGGACGATGTCGTTGTTGGCGGTATTTTTCAGACTGAAATCCGGCGCCATATCCCCCACCTTGATGGTATTGATCATCTGTGGGGAGTTTTGCAGATCATTGGTAGCGCGACGCATAACTTCCTGGGCCTCTTGGGGTGCCTTTTTTTTAAAACCTTCCTTGTAGGCCTCTATTTTTTGCTTCAATGTCATGGCGGACTCCTTAGACTATAAGGGTGAATTGATTCGATTGGTTATCCTATGGAATAATCTAGTCAGTCCTTATCGGTATGTAAAGCCTGCGGGGATCGGGGCCTGCACCAGCAATTGGAAAAATTCCAATGATGGTAACCAAGGTCAGCCTATGATATCCAGTTGCTAAATGAAAATTCTACGTGATCATTTACATTTATGGGTCATGGCAAGAAGGCACAAGAATCGGTGTGGTCCGTTTTTGTGGGGTAGCCAGAACATAATTCCTTGGCCATGAAAATTTCTTCCCCAGATCTGATGGGCATCTATCCCAACATTTTAAAAGGATTTGATAAAAAAAGGATTTGATAAAAAATCGTTACCCAAAGTATCATATCTAATCAGCTTTCATAGCTCACGGCATATGTTGTATTTTCATATTATCCTGATACAGTAAAATAAAGTTGGTTCCCATACGATTAAAGTAATTGTATAGCATAATAAAGTGGTCACACCCGAGTCATATTCATAGAAATGATAACTCTTCAAAATTTGTTGAAAAGTAAATGCAGTGTCTTAACCGAGACAAACCGCCCATAAAAAGAGATCCTAAAGCCAAACCAAAGTGTGCTGCAAAAAGGCCAGGACATACAGTGAATAACAACTTAACGCCCAAAGCATTACCGATGTAATAAGATGTTGACCATCATCCAACCTCCACACCTTTTGAAAAATGCGTATCAACCAAATACTCTATAGTAGGCAGGCAATATGGAAATAAAAGAACAATTTTTCAATCGTGAACTCAGTTGGCTCGGTTTTGCACGGCGCGTTCTATCATTGGTTGAGGATGACAATCAGCCGATTCTGGAACGTGTCAAGTTCGCCGGAATCGTGGGCATGCTGCATGACGAGTTCTTCATGAAGCGCATTAGCGGCCTGAAGCGGCAAATGGCAAGTAAACCCGATAAGGTCTCCATCGATGGCTGCACCCCACAGCAGGAGTTCGAAGCGTGCCGAGAGGAGATCATACAGCAGTTGCGGATACTGGAAACTGTCATCATAGAAAAAATCCGCCCGACACTGGCAGATGCCGGCTTGGCCATTCACGATTATGCCGACCTTGAGCCACCACAAAAAACCAACATTCGGAATTACTTCTGTAAATTGGTACATCCCATTCTCACCCCACTGGCCGTGGATGCGGAGCACCCTTTTCCTTTTGTTAGCAATTTC
>JASFFF010000333.1:0-4750 GCA_050124445.1 Desulfosarcina sp. | reverse complement strand
TTCAGTATGTCGACCCTCCCGGATTTATCCGGTCGATCGACCAGAACCTGGCGGTCGAAACGGCCGGGCCGCAGCAGTGCCGGATCAAGTATTTCCGGCCGGTTGGTGGCGGCCATTAATATCACACCGACATTGGCGTCAAAACCGTCCAATTCCACCAACAGCTGGTTCAGGGTTTGTTCGCGTTCATCATGGCCGCCGCCCATTCCCACGCCGCGAGCCTTGCCCAGAGCATCCAGTTCATCGATGAAAATGATGCAGGGTGCCTTCTCTTTGGCTTGCTTGAACAGGTCACGCACGCGAGCGGCGCCCAATCCCACGAACATTTCGACAAACTCCGAGCCGCTGAGACTGAAAAACGGCACACCGCTTTCCCCGGCAACGGCCTTGGCCAACAGCGTCTTGCCCGTACCCGGCGGACCGACCAGCAATGTTCCCCGCGGGATTTGACCACCCACGCGCGTGTACCGCTGCGGTTCCTTTAAAAAATTTATCACCTCTTCCAATTCCTGTTTGGCTTCGTCGACCCCGGCCGCATCAGTGAAGCGAACCGGCACGTCATCCTCGACGTAGATTTTGGCCTTGTTCTTGCCGATGGTCATAAAGCCCGACTGCTGCTGAAAGCGGCGCATCATAAAAAACCAGATCCCGAAGAATATGCCTATGGGAATCAACCAGGATAACAACGTCCCGAAGAAGTTATTTTCCAGACGGCCCGAATATTTGACATTGTTTTCCTCCAGCAGCTTTGAGATATCCGGATCCACCCGAATCGTCCTGAACGTCACTTCAGCGTCGGAGCCGCCTTCTTCAGATTTCATGCGCCCTTGGATACTGCTGTCGGATATGGCGATCTCGGAAACCCTGCCCGCGTTGACCGCCTGAATGAATTCGCTGTAGGGTATGTTTTTAACCAATAAAGCTGAAGCAATCATGTTGTGAAGCAACAGCACCAACCAGATACCCAGGATTGCATACCATATGGAGAATCGGTGTTGTTTTTTCATGACTATTCCTTTCTACTGACTGCGTCCTAAACAACATTTATTCGGACATGGACGTTTACTTTCCTCGACCGGTAAGCGCTTACCCAGACCATACAGGCTGGCAATCACCTGCCGACTTGCGCCCGACAGGCAAGAGGCACCAAGTTGGTGTCACATTCGCCGGTGCCATCTCCGGCGCTTGGGTCATCGCTGCCTGCCGGGCGATCATCTGGGTGGTCACCGAATGCGACGGCCATTGCATCGTCAATGCGATCGGTGGTCACAAAATTCATCTCTCGCAGCACCTCTTCAGGCAAATCGTCAAGATCCGACCGGTTGCGTTTGGGCAAAATGACTGTCTTCAGGCCGGCGCGATGGGCGGCCAAGCTTTTCATTTTAACGCCGCCTACCGGCAGAACCCGGCCGCGAAGGGTGATTTCACCGGTAATGCCCACATCGCTGCGCACCGGTTTGCCGCTGAAGAGGCTGGCCAGCGTGGTCACCATGGCCACACCCGCCGACGGCCCGTCTTTGGGCAGCGCGCCGGCCGGCACATGCAGGTGCACATCTGACGTTTCAAACGCATCCGCGTCGACTCCCAGCTGTTTGGCTTTGGTGCGCACGTAGCTGAAAGCGATCTCTGCACTTTCCTTCATCACGTCACCTAACTGGCCGGTGAGTGAGAGGCGGCCCTTACCGGGCATGCGCGTGGCTTCGATGGTGAGAATATCTCCACCCACCGGCGTCACCGCCAGCCCGGTGGCGATGCCCGGCATGCTGATGGTCTCCGACCGCTCGGATTCGAAGCGCTCCTTCTTGAGGTAATCACGTACCATTTTCGACGTAATGACCACATGGGACCAGCCCTGTTCGCTCAACTGAACGATGCCCTTGCGACAAATGGCAGCGATGTGGCGCTCCAGATTTCGCACGCCGGCCTCACGGGTGTAGTCGTTGATAATTTTTAACACAGCATCTTCCATAAAGGTCACTTCATCTTCATTTAGACTGTGGGCGTTCAGTTGGCGCGGAATGAGATGTCGCTGGGCGATGCGCAGTTTTTCCACATCGGTGTAGCCATCCAGCTGAATGATCTCCATACGATCGCGCAGCGGTGCAGGAATGGTATCCAATTGATTGGCTGTAGCGATAAAGATGACTTCGCTGAGGTCAAAGTCCACATCCAGGTAGTGATCGCGAAACGTGCTGTTCTGGGCCGGATCCAGGACCTCTAAGAGTGCACTGCTGGGATCCCCGCGCCAATCCTGACCGATCTTGTCGATCTCATCGAGCATGAAGACTGGATTGCGGGTGCCCGCCCGCTTGATTGCCTGGATGATGCGCCCCGGCATGGCACCGATGTACGTGCGGCGATGACCGCGAATCTCGGCCTCGTCCCTCACGCCTCCCAGGCTCATGCGCGTGAACGACCGCCCCAAAGCGCGCGCCACGCTACGGCCCAAACTGGTTTTTCCGACGCCCGGCGGGCCGGCCAGACACAAAATGACCCCCATGGCCAACTGATCCCGATCCTCATCGGTTTCGTCCCGGTTCGGCATCCGGTCTTTTACCAGGTTCCTGACGGCCATGTACTCCACAAGACGCTCTTTGACCTCATCGAGGCCGTAATGGTCCTCGTCCAAGATGCGACGCGCATCGGCGATATCGCCGTTGTCAATGCTCAATTGCTTCCAGGGGAGGTCGACCAACCAGTCAAGATACGTTTTGATGATCGGATATTCGGCCGACTGCGGCGACATTTGACGCAATCGATCCAACTCGCGAATGGCTTCTTTCCGCGCTTCCGCGGGTAGGGCCGCCGCTTCGATTTTATCGGCGTATATGTCGGCTTCCGACTCTGACGCCGATGCGTCCGACTCGCCCAACTCTTTTTTGATGGCATTTAGCTGTTGTCTCAGATAGAATTCACGTTGACTTTTATTCATTTTTTCACGAACTTCATCTTGTATGCGCTTGCCGATGCTGAGCATCTCTTTCTCGTGGGATAGATGCGAAAGCAGTTCACGGATTTTTTGACTGACGCTGTCAAGCTCAAGCATTTTTTGGCGGACGTCCGTCGACAGGTTCATGTTGAAGGCCGTCACGTATGCCAGCTTCAGTGGATCTTTGATGCTGTTGATGGTGTCAGCAGCCTCTTTGGCCACATTTGGCGTCATGGACAACACCTCGTTCACCATTTCGCGCAGCTGGCGCACCAGGACGTCCAGTTCGATGCCTGACTCAACGATCTCAGGCGCGTGCACCACGGTCGCCCGTAAATAGGATTCATCGGGATGCCAGGTGCCGATACGAAAGCGATGGATACCGCTCAGCAGGGCCACCATCACCCCCTCTTCGTTCTTTTTGGCATGCAGCACCTTGGCCATGGTGCCCACTTCGTAGAGCTGGCCGGGAACCGGATCTTCCGTATTCTCATCCTTGATCGTCAACAGCCCGACGATGCTGTCGGCTTTCATGGCATCATCGATGATTGCCGCGGATTTGAACGAGATCATGAATGGCACATTCATTTGAGGAAATGCCACCATGCTGCGGATCGGCAGAATTGGTACCTGGTTTGGCATATTATCGACCCTTGCGTTATTTGTATCGGCCGCATCGTTTTTATTAAGGTCACTGTGGTCTGTCTTCATGGCATCACCTATTTGGTTTTTTCTTCATTAGTCAGATTTAGTTAAACAGATATTAAACATTTTATTGACAATGGCAATTTGTTTTTTTAACTTGTGCTCATGAAAACGAACACAGCCTATTCCATTAAATATGTTGCCCTGAAATCCGGCGTGAAGCCTTACCTGATCAGAAGCTGGGAAAGCAGGTACAGCGCCATTTGCCCCCAGCGGTCCGACAGCAACCGGCGCTGCTTTAGCGATGCCGATATAAGGCGGCTGAGGCTTTTACGGCAGGCGATTGAGGAAGGTCACACCATATCCAGCGTGGCCGGCCTGGCCGATGATGACTTGCAGAAGCTGGTCGCAAGATCCGCGACACAGCAAATTCAGAGCGATGATCGGCTGAGTCAACCAACAACCGCTGCCGATGATTCTGCCAATCAGATTGCCACAATCGTTTCCGAGGCGCTATCACATACACAACAACTGGATGCAACGTCGCTGGAGCGGGTGCTGAGCGATGCGGCCGTGGAGTTGCCCCGCCATGCCTTCTTGGAGGCGGTTGTATTGCCTTTTTTCAAACGCATTGGCGAGCTGTGGCGCAAGGGACAGATGAAGACGTTGAACGAACACATGGCATCCGTCGTTGTGCGGTCCATTCTGTGGGATATGCTGCGGAGCACCATCGTCTCCGAGCAGGCGCCAATTGTCGTCGTTTCCACCCCCATCGGCCATTGGCATGAATTTGGAGCCCTGGCATCGGCTCTGGCAGCCTCCGAGTCGGGGTGGCGAACGGCCTACTTTGGTCCCAATTTGCCTTCCGACGAGATCGCCTATGCCGTTCGTAAGTGCAGCGCCAACGCCTTGGCACTTAGCCTTTGTCATGGCCTAAACGACAACCGGCTCGTGCTCGAACTAAAAAAGGTGAGACGCCTTGTGGGAGCAGCGCTGCCCATATTTGTTGGCGGGCCCGGCGCGCTCGCTGTTCAAAAAACTATCGAGCAAATCAAAGGGATTGTAAGCAAGGATTTAAGTGATTTTAGGGGCAAGCTTGAAGCGCTAGCAGAAAATAAGCTGGAATAAAAAGTTGTTGAAAATTTCAAAATTTTTTTTGACCTGTGTGGATGAATA
>JASFFF010000332.1:0-4754 GCA_050124445.1 Desulfosarcina sp. | reverse complement strand
GTGAACAAGACAGATCGAGGTATGGGCTGCCAGTTCATATCGCTTGACGATCAAGAAAGACAGGCGATATGCCTCTGCTTTGAATATTTCAAAGATACGCTTCCTGCAGGATGCGAGTCGTTCCCGGGATCGAAATAACCGGAGGCTGTTTCAAATTGTCGATAACGCCAGCAAGAAAAGCAGCCTTGTTTGAAAAATAGTCGCCATCGCGGTTCGCGGCAGTGACCGGACGAGATCAATTAATGATAGAAAATCATCAATATTCCCGATAACTTTCCGGGTTTTTATACCGCACCTCAACCGTTCGGGTTTGTTGGTCGATCGTGACGCTGGGAAAGTGCAGGCTGGAGAACCAGATACCGATAACCGCACCGTCGGGGGCCAGCATATTGAATCCGTAAGGATCGTACCGATCATTGCCGTAGATGTTGGCACTCATTTTGCGCAGCTGCTCAGGCTGTGGCTCGAAGGCGATCCAAAGGGATGAAGGAATCGTATAGCCCGGATCGATGCCCATAATCGCGTAGGGCATGCTATCCCTGCCAGCGTAATAATAGTCTAGCTCCGGTGGCACTACACCGCTTTGAAAGGCCCGGCTGACCTGAGCATCTCGGCTGAATCGGCCATATTTTTCCAAACATCCACCGAGGCCAACGGCCAAGGCAATCCCAACGATCAAGACCACGCAGCGACCATGGTGTTTCGACAAATAAGCGCAACCATTCATAAGGCCCTCCAGGAAAAGGGTGGGTTTGGCATTGAACGCCCGATTGTTGGCCAGCCGGCGGTAATCATTGTCAGTTAACTCGGTGTGCGTGCGGATAAGCATCTGCATGAAGCTGACCGCATACCATCAGAGGGCGCCGGCGATCACATCCATGGCCTGCTGCACCAAGCTCATATCTGCCTGACTGCCCATATGGCCCAGACGGAACACTTTGTCGGCCAAGGGCCCGTAGCTGCCGGCCACCACCAAACCCGATTGACGCAGCCGCCGATCCCACGTCTCCCAGGTGAACCCGTCCGGAATTCGAGCGGCGGTTACTGTAGGCGAATGAACGGCGCCCGGTGCCGGGAACAGATCGATCCCCAGCTCAACCAACCGCCGGCGGCAGAAGCGGGCAGCTTCATCGTGGCGATTAAAGCTGTTTTCCAAACCTTCATCCTGCAGCAATTCTGCGGCCCGGTTGAGCGCGGCGACACCCTGCCAGCTGGGTGTATAGGGGAAAAAGCGGTTTTCCACGGCTTGGTGAAACGGTTTGAGCGCATCATAGCCCACGTAGCCCACGGCCTCGACAATCTCCCAGGCCTTGGGACTCACCGAAAGAAATGACATGTCCGGTGGTGCGGAAAGGCACTTTTGTGATCCGCCCAGGCACAGATCGATGTGCCAGTCATCGGCCAGTACCGGCACACCTCCAGCGCCGGCCACCGTATCCACGTAAAAAAGCGGTACCCGATAGGCATGCTTCAACCGGCCCAACTCCTCCAGCGGATTGAGGGTCCCCGAGGGGGTTTCGCAATGAACGGCGGTGATCATGCGCGGTTTGAAATCGGCGATGGCGGCTTCGACGCGGGCCATATCGTTGACGGTCTCATCATAGCTGAAGCCGACGGTTTTGACCTCGGCACCGATGGATTGGGCCATTTCACCAATGCCGTAGCCAAACACGCCGGTGGCCACGGCGAGTACCCGGTCAGCGGGTACCAGGCAGCTTTTCAAGGCGCTCCACAATGCCAGCATGCCTTCGCCGGACTGAATCACGACGTCATCCCGCGTGCCTAAGATCACTTTCAGCCGTCGCTGGGCGCGCGAGTATAAATCGATAAACTCCGTCTCCAGATCTGCGGACCCGTAAGGGTCCAGATAGACCTTCCGGATGGCTTCGGGTACCGCCACCGGACCGGGAACCATAGGAATCGGATAGGTTTGCATGCCACTGCCTCCGGGTGCTCAGCTGAGCCGTTATTGGTAACTGTCGGTCAAAAATATAAAATGGGTTTAGGCTTCAATCTTCAGCAAACGAACCGAAAAGGACGGGCCCATCCGTTGCGGGGCCGACCATGCCGTGTTTCACATCAGATTTAGCCTATACCTGAATGCCACGAATCTTTGTCAACAGCGGTTGAATCCGATCCCGGTGTTCCGGCGGGATCATAAGCACGAAAACGGGTTGGTTGGCCACCAGGCCTTCTGGTGCCGGACCCAGATGTCCGGCGACATAATTCTTACGGTTTTCTTCGGAATTGAAAAAGGCCATCACATCGGTAAAGTTGCCCGTGTACCCTTGAGCATCGATATGTTCGATATGTTGCAAGAAGACATCATTGACGGTTAGAATAAATGAATCCATGTCGGCAAAACCCGTCTCAGCGCAGTTTCTGGCAGACACCATACACCGGCAACCGAATGGCCGGACCTCGTAAAGCGAACAGGCGTCGTCTGCTAGCATGGGACAAGGGCCGGCTTCACGGTTCAGTTGCTCTTCCGGCAAATCACCATCACGGGCACAGATATCAGCCATCCGGTTGATGGACACCTGCGGAATAAAACGCGCTGGGTGCGACTTTTGGGCAATGGTTTTCAGGCACTGGATCTCGCCGGTTTTTTCCAGATGAGAAATGACGCGATAGCCTTCTAAGGTGGTCATGGTGACATTGGCCGTGCAACAGTGGGCGCAGTATTTTTTGCAGGCCAGATCGAACTCCTGGATGAACCCATCGTAGATGGCCACCAGCTGCTCCAGTATGGTCAATTTGGCATTCAATTCCATGTTCGCCTCGATTCTCAATCCTATTCACACATGGATTCGTTGCCTCTCTATATCCTATTCACCTGTCTTTTTCCAGGCGTTCCGGGGCCGGCAATCCGCTTGACAATCGGCCGCGTGGTCGGTAGATCAGGTCAGCTGCCACGCACGAATGGTGTATCCAATCTTTCAGGTTGCCAACCCAAAAACGGGAGTATCCATGACCAGCAAGGTATTTTATATCGATATGCGGGCCACCATGAAAGAGAATTTCATGGATAAAATCGGTCGGCTCATGGAAACAGCCGGCTTATCCGAAATTATTGCAACGCGAGATCTGACCGCAGTTAAAATCCATTTCGGCGAATTGGGCAACAGCGCCTTTATCCGGCCTGTCTACCTCAGGAAAGTGGTTCAGACAATCAAACAGGCAGGGGGATTGCCCTTTCTCACCGATGCCAACACCTTGTATGCCGGTACCCGCAGCGATGCGCCCCGCCATTTGACCACCGCCATACAAAACGGTTTTGACTACGCGGTGGTTGAAGCGCCGCTGGTCATCGCCGATGGATTGCGCGGAAAAAACGAGACTGCCGTACCCATCAACCAAAAACGCTTCGCGTCGGTTTATATCGGCACAGACATCGTGGAGGCCGATGCTCTGGTGTCCGTGGCCCACTTCAAAGGACACGAGCTGTCCGGTTTCGGCGGTACGATTAAAAATGTGGGCATGGGCTGCGCCTCGCGCAAGGGCAAGCTGGCCCAGCACTCCAGCCTGTCGCCGGGTGTCGGTGAGCAATGCATCGGCTGTGGGGAGTGTCTGGATCACTGTTCTCAAAACGCCATCGCCATGGTGGACGAAAAAGCCCGCATCGATTCTGAGGTCTGCATTGGGTGCGGGGAGTGCATTCTCATATGTCCCAACGAGGCCATCGGCGTGCAGTGGAACCAGTCGATCCCGGTTTTTCTGGAAAACATGGTCGAGTACACCATGGGTGTGTTGACCAACAAGGTGCAAAAAGCCTTCTTCATCAATTTCATCACCGATGTATCACCGGCCTGTGACTGCCATCCCACCAACGACGCCCCCATCGTAAAAAATATCGGGGTGGTCGCATCAATAGATCCAGTGGCCATTGACCAGGCGTCGGTGGACCTGGTCAACGCTGAGCCGGCGCTTGCCGGTAGTGGCCTTAAAACCAACACGGATCCGGGTCAGGACAAGTTCAAAGGCATCTATCCCAAAGTGGATTGGCCAATCCAGTTGGACTATGCCCAACAATTGGGGCTGGGCAACCGGGCCTACGAACTGATCCGCTTGTAGCCATACCATGCTGCGTATCTGCACCCATTTGGCCCTGCACGTATTGGCACCAGCCATCGTGGCTCGTTTGGGATTTGCCGACCGCTGGAAAAGGGCCTGGCTGATCATGACGGGAACCATCGTCGTGGATGTGGACCACCTGTTGGCCACACCGATCTTCGACCCCAACCGATGCAGCATCGGTTTCCATCCACTTCACACCTGGCCGGCCATCGGGTTGTTTTTTCTGCTCGCCGCAATCCCAAAAACCCGGCTGGTTGGCTTGGGGCTGATGATCCATATAGCGCTGGATACGCTTGACTGCCTGTGGATGGTGTGGGGGCAGCCTATTGGCCAATAGCCCGAACATTGCATGACATCTTTACAACAATCGGCTATGAAAGCGGCTGTTTATGCCTTATCCGGGATCGCGATAGCGGGTGCGGTGAAAAGGCGAGACGGGTTTGGTGAATGCCGTCCACCTGCAGCTGTTGCCGCTTCTGCTTCACCAGATTTTGATGCTGCGCCCCTTCAATGACATGAGCTCTTCGGTGGTCCTTCTGAGCCGATCGGCCAAGACGCCCGCAAACACCCGATAGATGACATATCCAAAGGCCATTCTGTCGGTGCCGGTCAGCTGCTCAATGTAATAAATGTCGGTAGCCAGGCAGACGACCTCGCCATAGGCGACGGCCGATGCG
>JASFFF010000331.1:0-4775 GCA_050124445.1 Desulfosarcina sp. | reverse complement strand
GAAAAAGACCTGATTACCGTCGACGAGTTCAACAGGGCCAAGCGGCAGCTGCTCAAGGGGTAGATTCAGCAGCTTGTCATGCGTTTGCTAAATGACGCATCCTTGCCCGTTGGTGACGCTAACCCACCGGTACCAGTAGGATCGTGATGTCCAGCCAGTAGGTCAAACATCCATCTGGACGGGTTCCTATATACCAGCCAACATTCGATAAAGGAAATTACAACCATGCAGAAGATGACCATCGCCCTGATTTTTGGCGGCATCTCGTCAGAAAGAGAGGTGTCCCTCAACAGCGGAAAGCAGGTATATGATGCCTTGGACAAGAACAAGTACACCATCTTGAAGTATGATCCCAAGACGGATATACCGCGCTTGGTTGCCGATGCTGCCAAGATCGACTGTGCGCTGATTATTCTTCACGGTCCCTACGGCGAAGATGGGACGGTACAGGGCCTGCTGGATCTGCTGGACATACCCTATCAGGGTGCCGGTGTGCTGGGGAGTGCGGTTGCCATGAATAAGCTATTGTCCAAGCAGCTTTACGAGAACGCCGGATTGGTGGTGCCGCCTTATCAACTGGCGCGTCGGGATGAGGCCATCGACGGGGACCGTATTATTGGCCAGCTGGGCTTGCCGGTGGTGGTCAAGCCGGTGGAGACCGGATCCAGTGTGGGCATGACCATTGTGCGAGATGGGTCACGGCTGCCCGAAGCGGTCGGGCATGCGCTGGAGTTTGGTGAAACGGCAATGATCGAAGCCTTTATCCGTGGCACCGAAATTACCTGTGGCGTGCTGGGCAATCAACACGTCGAGGCGCTGCCGCTCATTGAGATTATTCCCGGAGAAGGGTACGAATTTTTCGACTACGAAGCCAAGTATCAACCCGGCGCTACTGAAGAGATCTGCCCTGCGCGAATCGACGCAGAACTGACTCAGGCGGCGCAAAGCTGCGCCATTACTGCCCACAAAGCGCTTTACTGTCGGGGCTATAGCCGAACGGATATGATTCTCAAGGACGGCACGTTCTTTGTGCTGGAAACCAATACCATCCCTGGCATGACGGCCACCAGCCTGTTTCCGCAATCGGCGAAGGCGGCCGGTCTATCCTTCAGCCAGTTGCTGGATCGACTTATCGAATTGGGATCAGAATCCCGGCGCCGTCAGACAACCCGGGGTTGACCATTGGTTATTACCAACGCCTGCGGGATTCCCGCTGGCACTTAAACAAAGGAGGAGGGGGCTTATGAAAGTGTTGGTTGTCGGCGGCGGCGGAAGGGAGCACGCCCTGGTTTGGAAAATTGCCCAGAGTGAACATGTCAAGAAAGTTTTTTGTGCACCGGGAAATGCGGGTATTGCCAGGCTGGCAACCTGCGTCTCCATTGGTGCCACCGACATCGACAAGCTTCTGGCCTTTGCCAAAGATGAGAAGATTGACCTCACCATTGTCGGTCCGGAAGACCCGTTGTCCAAAGGCATCGTCGACACCTTCGAAGCGGCCGGAATGCGGATTTTCGGCGCCAGCCAGAAGGCGGCCCGCATTGAGTCCAGCAAATCCTTTGCCAAGGCAGTGATGGAAAAGTATGGCATCCCCACTGCCAAAGGCCGCACATTTACCCGCTATCCCCAGGCCCAGGCCTACGTGAAAAAAATGGATCCCCCCCTGGTCGTCAAGGCAGACGGGTTGGCTGCTGGGAAAGGGGTCATCGTCTGCAGCACACTCAAAATGGCCATGGATGCCTTGAAACAGATCATGGTGGACCGTGATTTCGGGGACGCCGGCGATAAGGTTGTGGTAGAAGAGTGCCTGGTGGGAGAAGAAGCCTCTTTCTTGGCCTTCACCGACGGAAAAACCGTGCTGCCCTTACCGTCTTCTCAGGATCACAAACCTGTTTTCGATGATGACAAGGGTCTGAACACCGGCGGCATGGGTGCCTATTCACCTGCGCCGGTGGTGGACCAGTATCTTCATCAGCGAATCATGAACGAGGTCATGATTCCCATGGTTAACGGCATGGCCGCGGAGGGCTGCCCTTACAAGGGGGTATTGTATGCCGGCCTGATGATCGACCGCGACCAGATCAAGGTGCTTGAATTCAACGGTCGTTTCGGCGACCCGGAAGCACAGCCGCTGCTGATTCGCATGAAAGATGACATCATTCCGGTGATTGAAGCCGTCATTGATGAACGGCTGGACACCTGCCGGC
This sequence comes from Desulfosarcina sp., assembly GCA_050124445.1. Lineage (GTDB taxonomy): Bacteria > Desulfobacterota > Desulfobacteria > Desulfobacterales > Desulfosarcinaceae > Desulfosarcina. Next base: position 2,571 of record JASFFF010000331.1, on the reverse strand, counting down.
TGGATATCGATCCTCGCGCGTCGGTTTGTGTGGTCATGGCTTCGGGAGGCTATCCGGGGAAATATGAAAAGGGCCTTGAGATCAGCGGCATCGACGCGGCCAACCGAATGCGTGACGTGGTTGTCTTTCATGCAGGCACCAGCGCCGAGGGAAAGAGAATTCTCTCCCAAGGAGGTCGGGTGTTGGGCGTAACCGCCCTTGGAAATACGGTGGAAGCAGCCATCAAAAAAGCATACCAGGCCGTGGCTAAAATCAAGTGGGACAAGGTCCATTATCGATCGGATATCGGCAAGAAAGCCCTGGTTCGGATGCAGGCGGTGCCGCAGGTGGGCATTGTCATGGGCAGTGATTCGGACCTGAAGGTGATGGAAGGCGCCGTGGGGATCTTCAAGAAATTCGGGATACCTATTGAAATGACAGTGGCGTCGGCCCATCGCAGCCCGCACCGGGCCGCCGATTACGCCCTGTCGGCTAAAGCGAGGGGGCTTAAAGCCATCATTGCCGGTGCCGGCCATGCCGCCCACCTGGCAGGTGTGTTGGCCGCCCATACAACCCTGCCGGTGATCGGTGTTCCCATTGACTCTTCATGTCTGCAGGGACTCGATGCCTTGCTGGCCACCGTTCAGATGCCGCCAGGGATTCCTGTTTCAACGATGGCCATTGGCAAACCGGGGGCCAAAAATGCCGCTATTCTGACTGTGCAGATGATGGCGCTTGGCGATCAGGCCTTGGCCGCCCAATTGGAAGCGTACAAAGAGGAGATGGCCGCCGAGGTTGAACAAAAGGCTGAAAAACTCAAGCAATACCGATAAGATCCTACGGATCAATCCATCAGATCCCGATCCAGCCGCCATTGGCAAGGCGGTTGGCGTCCTGCGGCGAAATGGCGTGCTGGTGTTTCCCACGACCGGTCTATATGGCTTGGGGGCCGACGCCCATTGTGTTGCCGCCGTCGGGCGGGTATTCACCATCAAGCAGCGGCCGGTCCACATGCCGTTGCTGGTGATACTTTCCCATATCGGCGATATGGACAATCTGGTGCGCCAGGTTCCCGATTATGCCCGACCGCTTTTTGAGCTGTGGCCCGGTGGGATCACCTTGATTTTTGAAGCTGATGATTCGGTGCCGGTCGGCCTTACCGGAGGATCGGGTAAGATTGGCATACGTTTGCCGGCCCATCCCGTCGCCAAAGCACTCACCAAAGCGTGGGGAGGGCCGATTACCGGGACCAGTGCCAACCGGACCGGTGGCCCGGCGGTATCCAGCGTGGCGGATCTTGACCCGCATGTTCAGGCTCAGGTCGACTTGATCCTTGATGCCGGCGACCTTGCCGGTGGAAGCGGATCCACGATTCTGGATGCATCCATTTGGCCGCCCAAATTGATTCGTGAAGGGGCCGTTTCACAAAGGGCCGTTGATCGCGCCGTGAGGATTGGATAGCGCAATTTGATTGACAATCTTGAAGCTTTTACCTATATAACCGAACCCATGCCGGAGTGGTGAAATTGGTAGACGCAGTGGACTCAAAATCCACCGGGGGCGACCCCGTCTCGGTTCGATTCCGAGCTCCGGCACCAATTGGTTCAAGACGGCGACCGGTGGTTGGATGGTCGCCGTTTTTTTAGGGACTGCGCAAACAAGCTTGATTGTTTTCATTATGGGTGCCGTGCACCCGCTAGCAACCGCAACCAGAAAAACACGAACATGCATTCGACCCGGTTCGTGAATACGCAAGTGGCGGCAGGCGCATCAACAAGCAATCCTCGGGAGGTCTGTTTATGTGGAAGCAGATAAAAAAATATATCTATATCGGCATCGCCGTTGCCATTGGGTACTACATTCTTAGCCATCACTTCATCTACTATCAACGGTCGTTTTCCCTGCTGGACAAAGAAGAGCTGACCCTTAAATACACCTTTTACAGTATGGAAAGCAAACGTCCGGAAACCATTTTGAAAGTAGATGAGCTGCGCTGGGCCGGCATCGGCGATATCATGGTTCAAAAGGGAATTGTCTCGGAGAGTAAAATGCGTCTTCTTGAGGACAAGGCGGAAATGGCCGCCGAGTGATCCATTGATGCCTTCAGTTGTCCGGCCGACCCATTCTTGGATACCAACTGCACTCATCCCATGGGTAGCATGTTGTCTTCCAAACGGCTGGATGCCTTCCTCAGGTTGATGCTGAGCAGATTGGCCAACCCTTTAAGTATGTTTACGCCGATATCCACTTTTTGCTTCAATATTTCCTCGAACATGGCGCGTTGAAATACGGCCAGCCTCACCTCGGACCGGGCGATAACTGTCGACGAGCGCGGGAAATTATTGATGATGGACATTTCGCCAATGGATCGTCCCCGCCTGAGAGTGGCCCTGACGGCACGGCTGTCGGGGCCTGTTTTTTTGGTCACATCCAGTTCACCGCGTTCGACAAAGCAGACGAAATCGGCCTTGTCCCATTCCCTGAACAGGACCTCGCCGGGATCAAGATCCATAAATTCCATGCGTGAGGCAACCTCAAACAGGTCATCTCTTTCCAAGAATTCAAAAAGCGGTAAATTGATGATAAAATTAG
>JASFFF010000330.1:0-4777 GCA_050124445.1 Desulfosarcina sp. | reverse complement strand
TGTCGCCGTGGTATGGTGGAATTTTTTGGGACTCGTATAGAAGCGTTTCAACACTTCCGAGGGAGCGCCTATGGACACTGATCAACTGAAACAGATCAATTTGTTGCTGGTGGATGACGAAGCCGATTTTCGAAATACACTGGCCAAACGGCTGCTGAAACGCCGTCTGCGTTCGCTTCAAGCCCCTGATGGAGAGACGTGCCTGGCGATACTGGCGAAACAACCCGTCGATGTTGTCGTGATGGATGTCATGATGCCCGGAATAAATGGTATCGATGCGCTGTTGACTATCAAGAAGCACTACCATCAAACAGAAGTCATCCTCCTCACTGGAAACGCAAATACACAAGATGGTGTCGAGGGAATAAAATCCGGTGCGTTTGATTATCTGACCAAACCGGTGGAATTCGAACATTTGTTGGGAAAGATCGTTCAGGCATACGATAAAATCATATCGGACAGAGAGCAGAAATTGGCCAAGGAATACAAGGCCCGCATCGAGCAGCAGATGATTGCCACGGAGAGACTTGCGGCCCTTGGAACGCTTGCAGCAGGTGTGGCCCATGAGATTAACAACCCGCTGGCCATCATCAACGAATCGGCCGGTTACCTAAGAACCGTGCTGCAAAAAAAGGACTTGACCGAAAGATCCTACAAGGCATCTTTCGACAAGGTCCTGGAAAAAATCGAGACCAGTGTCAAACGGGCCAGACGAATTACCCATCAACTCCTTGCCGATGTTGGTAAAAATGAACCGGTTTTGGCGCAAATCGACATGCAGGCGTTGGTCAATGAGACCGTCCAACTGATTCGCCGAGATGCTGACAGCAAAAAAATTCGGGTGAATATAGAAGCGATCCGGAACCAGCGCGCGCTTTGGGCGGACCCCAATCAAATTCGTCAGGTTCTCATCAACTTGTTGAATAATGCGATTCAGGCTAGCGACGAAGGCGGTGAAATTATAGTTCGATTGCAGTCGACAGACCAGGGCGCGTCCATAGATGTCATCGACTCAGGGATCGGAATCCCCAAAGAAAACGTGGACAGAATATTCGAACCCTTTTTCAGCACCAAAGCCCCTGGCAAAGGAACTGGGTTAGGCCTGTTTGTCAGCCGCGATATCATCGAAAAATGCGGCGGGAGATTAACGGTCGAGAGTCAGTTGGGCAAAGGGGCTTGCTTTACCATTCAGATACCCAATCAAAATCGTTTCATCAATGAAGGACCTGGTCTCAAGTAACCGATGGTCGCAAGAAGGAGATGAAGACAATGATTCATGTTCCCACAAACATCTTACTGGTTGACGACGAAAAGGACTTCGTGGAAATGCTGTCGATGCGGCTCGAGGATGCGGGTGACAAGGTGACACCGGCCTATGACGGCAGCATGTGTTTAGAAAAACTCAAAAAGAGACCCATCGATGTGGTCATCCTCGATATTAAAATGCCAGGAATGGATGGAATCCAGACACTAAGAGAGATTAAATCTCGATATCCGTTGATCGAAGTCATACTGTTAACGGGACATGGGACCACGGAAACCGCCGTAAAGGGGATGAAGCTGGGCGCCTTCGACTATCTGCTGAAACCGGCCGATTTCGAGGATCTGAAAAGCATTCTGGATCGGGCCAAACAGAGAAAAGCAGAACAAGATGAACGAATCAGAAAAGCAGAAGCCAGGCAACTGCTTCGCAAAGGCGGCAACATATAATCGGAGTGATCGATGAAGACAGTCTCAATCAAAGAATTAATGGTTCCGTTAAAGGAGTATGCTACGGTTTCAGAGGATGCAACCCTTTCAGATGCCATCCAGGCGCTGGATCACGCCCAAGAAACCTTTTGTCAGAACACCTACCGTCATCGGGCGATCTTGGTGCTCGATAAAGACCAGCAGCCGATTGGGAAAATCAGCCAGATCGATGCGTTGCGAGCATTGGAGCCCAAATACAAAGAAATACAGAACCAAGATACCCGGGGCGCCTTTCGCCATTTCAGCCGCATGTTTTTGAGTTCAATGCTCGAACACCATCGCCTCTTTGACGGCTCGCTGGAGGATTTTAGGAAAAAAGCCGCCTCTATCCATGTGCGCGATTTCATGCATACCCTGTCGGCAGATGAATGCGTGCGTGAGAATGCAACCTTGGATGAGGCCATTCATCATTTGGTTATGGGACACCAGCAGAGTTTGCTGGTAAGGCGCAATGATGCAATTGTCGGCATCCTGAGGCTCACCGATGTCTTTTCTGCGGTCTTCCAACCGTTGATATCTCCAGCGCGTCTTTCGTAACAACGAACCAACGCCCCGCATTCAACGCGGTGCTCGGACAGGAAGGTAAAATAGATGATTCAGACAGGAAAACCATCAACTTAGTATGGACAAGGAATTCAATGAGCACTTTTTTGAAAATCACGGCTATGGTATTTGTTGGTGCATGCGTCGGCTTTATTCCGGCATTGCTGGACGCCCAAGAACGTCGGGCGTTGCCTATGGGCCAAACTGTATACGTGCCGGCCTATTCACATATTTACATTGGCGGCAGAAAACGCCCCTTTGCATTGGCCATCACACTGAGTATCAGAAACATTGATCTTGATACCGACATCACATTAACCGAAGTCAGCTACTATGGCTCCAAAGGGAAACTGATAGAGTCTTTTGTCGACGAAGCGCCAATCATAAAACCGCAGGAGTCCGTGCGCTTCGTAATCGCTGAAGATGATGAAGAAGGCGGCGGATCCGGTGCCAACTTTATTGTTAAATGGAAGTCTGCCACCGAAGTGAATCCACCGATTATCGAATCGATCATGATTGGCGCCCAATCCAGCCAGGGCATATCCTTCACCTCTCGAGGCAGAGCCATCATCTCCCACTAACGCCTATTCTTTTGTTGGCCAGACAGAAAATGGAGGAACCATGAACAGCTCCCTCATCCTTTCCATCACCACCTTCGTATACGGTGCAGCTGCTTTCCTCTATATCTTGGCTTGGATATTTCGAAAACAGGCTATCGGACGTGTTGCCTTTGTTATGGCAACCATTGGATTGTTGGGAAACCTCGCCGGCTTTGGATTTCGTTGGGCCGAATCCTATCAATTGGGTTTTGGTCGCGCACCGTTGTCTAATCTCTATGAGTCACTTGTATTTTTTGCACTTTCCATCGCCGCTATATACCTTGTGATTGAAAAAAAGTTGGGGCATCAGGCCATGGGGGCTTTCGTCATGCCGCTGGCCTTTTTATGCATGGCCTATGCGTCGCTTTCACCCAATATCAACGATCAAATCCAACCGCTTGTGCCGGCACTTAAAAGCAATTGGCTGATTGCTCACGTGGTTACTTGTTTTATCGGGTACGCCGGATTTGCCATTGCCTTTTGTCTCAGCCTAATGGTTTTCCTGCGAAGGGATAAGCAAGCAGGCAAGACATCGATCTTATCAAAAATCCCCGATCTTCAATTGCTGGATGAGTTGACTCACAAAATGGTGATGCTGGGCTTTATGTTCCTGACCCTTGGCATTATCACCGGTGCGGTGTGGGCCAATTCCGCCTGGGGGCGATATTGGGGGTGGGATCCCAAAGAGACCTGGTCACTCATCACCTGGTTCATCTATGCCACCTTTCTGCACGCCAGATTTATAAGGGGATGGCAGGGACGAAAGGCCGCAGCCCTATCGTTGGTTGGCTTTGGCGCCGTATTATTCACCTATTTGGGAGTTAACCTGCTGCCCGGCCTGCACAGCTATGGAAGTATGTAGGCTTGGACAACTTATGCAGCCAGGCATTTAGACGACAGGGATTGACCAGTATACTTTTTTTTGAGAAGGTATCTCCTGAATCTTGCATGAAAATCATGCACGAAATAAAAATAGATTTTAAATCAAAGAGTTAGCTTGGCTGCATCCGGTGGAGCAGCTTGTTCGGCCTTGCTTTGTTCAGCTATTTCACCACTAATACCCAGTGCCTTGACACGCTCAACCCATCTCTTCCGCGCCAGCGCTCGCATGTCCTCAACATTGTCTGTCTCATCCACGATTTCCATACCCATCAATGTTTCGATCAAATCTTCGAGTGTTACTAATCCTTCCGTTCCCCCATGCTCATCGATAACAACGGCGATGTGCTGATGATCCGTGAGAAATTGTTCGAACAACATTGATAACGATATCAAGTCCGGGACGGCAAGAATGTCACGTTTCAAGGACTTAAGCTTTTTATCTCCCTGCCCCAGTGCATTCAATGCCAGGACCTCGTCTTTGAGAACGAAGCCGGTTATGTCGTCTATACCGTTCCTGTATATCGGCAAACGGGAAAAAGGCGTTTTCGTTACGGGCGTCAATGCATCCATGAGCGACATGTTTTCAGAAAATGCCGAGATTACCGTTCGTGGCGTCATAATATCTGTAATTCTTATGGACTCGAAACGGAATAGGTTGCGAATTATGCGTGACTCACGCTTTTTGATATGACCGGTGTGTTCGCCGATCCTTGCCATGGCGGTGAACTCCTCTCGGCTAAACACGTACAGATTTTTCCTACGTGCAATCATCTTCGTTATTTTTTCCGAAATCCATACCACAGGAAAAAGCAATACCATCAACAGTTGCACAAAAAGTGCTGTTGGACCTGTGAGCTTTGCCCAGTAGACGGCACCAATCGTTTTGGGAATGATTTCGGAAAAAAAAGGATCATGAAGGTCATGAATGCCGAAAAGAAACCAAACCAATAGCTCCCAAAGACAACGGTGGCTTTGGCCCCGGCTCCGATAGCCCCAACCGTATG
>JASFFF010000329.1:0-4781 GCA_050124445.1 Desulfosarcina sp. | reverse complement strand
CCTGGACCATCGACGGCGTTCAAAAGGGGCTGCGCTACGGTGAGAACCCGGGTCAGGAAGCGGCCCTTTACCGCATGGTCAACGGCAACCTGGTTCTTGGAGAGACAAAGACGATTCAACCCGGCAGGTATCTGGCGTCGGACATTGAACTCCTCCAATCCGGCAAGCACCCGGGCAAGACCAACCTCACCGATGCAGACAATTCTCTCAATATCTTGAGGTACTTCACCAACCGGCCCACGGCGGTGATTGTCAAGCACAACAACCCCTGCGGCGTTGCTCAAGCGGATACGCTCGAAGCGGCTTACACCAAGGCCAATCTGGCGGATCGGATAGCTGCCTTCGGTGGCTGCATTGCCCTGAATCGCAGCGTGGACCAGGCCGCAGCAGAAGCCATCTGCAGCCAGTATGCCGAAGTGGTCGTGGCACCGGATTTCGAACCTGGCGTCATGGATATCTTCTCCCGCAAAAAAAACCTGCGGGTGATCCGCATCGGCAACATCAACCGCCTCCAGCAATTCGTTGGCCAGCGCTGTGTCGAGTTCAAAAGCCTGATCGACGGCGGCATTATTGCCCAATGGTCATTTGTCCCCCAGGCGCGGACCAAGGCCGACCTGACGCCGGCCCGCTGTGAATTCAATGGCAACGTCTACCAGACCAAACGATTGCCCACGGATCGTGAAATCGAAGATCTGCTGTTCGGCTGGCTCGTCGAGTCGGGCGTCACTTCCAATTCGGTGCTCTATGTCAAAGACCTGGTGACCGTCGGTATCGGAACCGGCGAGCAGGATCGGGTCGGTGTGGCTGAAATCGCCCGCGATAAAGCCTATCGCAAACTGGCGGACCGCTACTGCTTCCAGGCATGGCAGACCCCCTACAACGATCTCGATGATCCGGACCGCAAAGCCGAAATCGACGCCCGCGTAAACGCTGAAAAGGGCGGCCTGGTGGGTGCATCCATGGTCAGTGACGCATTCTTCCCCTTCCGTGACGGGGTGGATGTGGGCATTCGTGAAGGAATCAGCGCAGTGGTTCAGCCCGGGGGATCGACCAACGACTACCAATCGATCGAGGCGTGCAATGAGTCAAACGTGGCCATGGTCTACACCGGACAGCGGAGCTTCAAGCATTGAGACCCGGGCTGTTCTCTCAAACCCTTGTATCATGCGGTTTCGCTGTTGACACACCTTAAAAATTGCTGTAATGCCAAAAAAATAAGATACCATTATTAGGTTCCTGTTTCACACCCATCAAAGGAGGAAGCGATGACAAAAGCTGAATTGGTTGAGAAAATGGCAGCCGACGCCGGCATCACCAAGGTCGCTGCGGCAGCCGCACTGGATTCATTTACCGGGAATGTTACCAAGGCCCTGAAGAAAAAAGACGGGAAGGTGACATTGGTCGGCTTCGGTACGTTTATGAAGGTGCGCCGCAAAGCCCGCAAAGGGCGCAATCCACAGACCGGTGAGGCGATAAAAATCAAGGCTGCCAATGTCGTGAAATTCAAACCAGGCAAGAAATTGAGAGACGCCGTCTAACCATCCGCCACACCGAATGTCAAAGGCGATCGGTTGGGTTCTCGTGACCCCCCCACCGATCGCCTTTTTAATTGGCATCAGCCGTCAATCATCGTCATGATGGATGTTTCATGATACGGCCAAAAATGGCCACGGCCCGGGCCACATCACTCGGCGTCACGTGGTAGTTGATTACCGCGCGGATCTGATCCGGCGCCGTTGGCAGTACACGGATGCCCTGTTCAGCCAGTCGAGCGACCAGGGTCGGTGCATCCATACCTGGTTTGGTCACACGAAAATAGACAATGTTGGTGAAAATGGCCTCGGGATCGAGCATCAGCCCTTTTATTTCGACCAGGCCCTCCGCCAGCGACCGGGCATTGGCATGATCCTCGGCCAGGCGCTCAACCATATTCTCCAGCGCCACAATGCCAGCAGCAGCGATGATGCCCGCCTGCCGCATGCCGCCTCCCACCGATTTACGCATTCTTCTCGCCCGGGCAATAAAGTCCGCATCACCACAGACGACCGACCCCACCGGGGCAGCCAGTCCCTTGCTCAGGCAAAAAGTCACCGAATCCGCAGGCGCTGCAAGCTCGGCGACATCGACGCCCAAGGCCGCGGCGGCATTGAAAATGCGGGCGCCGTCGATGTGCAGCTTCAAACCGTTTCGTTTTGTCAGGCGGCCCACCTCGGACGTATAGGCCGGCGCCAAGGGCGTCCCGCTACAGCGGTTGTGGGTATTTTCCAGAATGACCAGCCGCGACCGGGGAAAATGCACATCATCGGGACGAATGGCCGCTTCGATCGCTTTCACGGCGATGGTGCCATCCAATGCATTGGCCAGGGGTCGCGGATGGATGCCGCCCAGTGCGGACGCCCCGCCCTGTTCATAGAAGAACACATGGGATTGGTCACCCAGGATGGTTTCATCCCCCCGGCCACAGTGGGTCAACTGGGATACCAGGTTGCCCATGGTACCGGATGCCACCAAAAGGGCCGCCGATTTGCCCATGCGTTGGGCCGCCATCTCCTCCAAACGATTGACGGTGGGGTCCTCCTTGAACACGTCGTCTCCCACTTCGGCATCGGCCATGGCTTTTCTCATGGCAGGGGTGGGTCGCGTGATGGTATCCGATCGCAGATCGATCGCGTGCATGGCGGCGGTTATCCTTTGAGGCGTGCGGGTTTTCCAGACAGACGGACCTGAATGGCGTTGGCATGGCCGCCAAGCCCTTCCACATTGGCCAGACACATAATATCCCGCGCCTCCTTTTTAAATGCGGTTGGCGAATAACGGATCAGACTGGTTTTTTTCATAAAGTGGTCGACAGACAATGCCGATGAAAAGCGCGCCGTTCCGGCCGTAGGCAAAACATGATTGGGGCCGGCCATGTAATCTCCCACCGGTTCGGGTGTATAGTGTCCCAGGAAAATGGCGCCGGCATTGCGCAGCAGCGGGGCCACATCCATGGGCTCGGCCACCAGAAGCTCCAGATGCTCAGGAGCAATACGATTGGCCAGGTCAACGGCCGCCTGCAGATCATCCACAACCATTATGACGCCGAAATCGGACAGGCTCTGGCGGGCGATATCGGCACGCACCAACGTTTTCAATTGGTTCTCTACAGCTATCTTGACTGCGTGGGCCAGGTCGGCTGAATCGGTGACCAGAATGGCGGATGCCAGAACATCGTGTTCTGCCTGGCTGAGAAGATCAGCAGCGGTGAATTCTGGATCCGCCGTATCATCGGCGATCACCAGTATTTCACTGGGCCCGGCAATCATGTCGATACCCACCGTACCGGCCACGCTTTTCTTGGCTAGGGTAACATAGATGTTTCCGGGACCCACGATAACGTTGACCTTGGGAACCGTTTCCGTACCGTAGGCCAGGGCGCCAATGGCCCATGCGCTACCTACCTTGTAAACGGCATCCACTCCGGCCGTTTTGGCCGCCACGAGAAGTTGGGGCGCCACCCTACCCGATGACGTGGGCGGCGTGGTCATCACCACCCGGGGGACGCCGGCAATTTTAGCCGGAATAGCCCCCATGAGCACTGAGGAAACCAGCGGGGTCGAACCTCCTTTTCCACCGGGGACGTAGATCCCGGCAGCATCGACAGGATGGACCATCTGCCCCAATAGCGTGCCTGGTCGCCGGGTATCGATCCAGGATTGTGGCAGCTGTTGGCGGTGAAACCCTTCAATCTGGGCCGTGGCGCGATTTAATGCCCGCATGAATGCGCGGTCGACCGTTTTCCTGGCGGCGGCCATCTCTTCGGGCGTGACGGCAAGCGCCGCAGGGGTCATTTCGGGGGCGTCGAATTGACGGCTGTATCGAATGAGGGCGCTGTCTCCGTTGCGCTTGACGTCCTTGAGGATCCGGGCGACCGCCTGCACATCTTTCTTCCTATAATCGATCTCCCGTCCAACGATGGCCTTCATTTTTTTTAGCGCGGGGGGAGACGGATAACGCAGTATTTTCATGAGTCCTTTTCCTTATAAACAAAGATCACCTCCTTTAAGGTGAATCGGCAGGGTTTGTCAATAGAAGCGCCTATTGCGACAACAGGAAAGAAGAATATTGATCCATCTTTCAACGGTCGTATCAAAGCGGGTGTCGGGTCAAGTACACCATCGAGGTTCGCGGATCCCGAGAAATGAAAGTTAGTTAGCCTGCTTCACGCGAACGAGGGACAACGCATGGCTTGGATGTCGGGCGATTGGCGAAACCGTCATGGTTGTGGTTACGAGTTGACATATCGGATTCCATCTGTAGAAAATACGAACTTACGCAATCGGTAGCGGTTGGCAATCTTGCCCGATACCGGCCCCTTTGACACTTTCCAAATGGAGGTTGTTCATGATGAAAGCGGACAGAATTCATAACTTCAACGCCGGTCCGGCAGCCCTTCCACTCCCGGTGCTGGAAGAGATACAGGCATCCTTGCTCAATTTTGCTGGATCCGGCATGTCCATAACCGAAATCAGCCACCGCTCCAAATGGTTTGATGCGGTCATCAACGACGCGGTGGCGCGGGTCAAACGAATCCTGAATCTGGACGAGCGCTTCCACGTGCTTTTCCTGCAGGGCGGTGCCAGCATGCAGTTCTGTATGGTGCCCATGAATCTGCTCGGCGAGGGTGATTCGGCCGATTATGTCAACACTGGCACCTGGTCGACCAAGGCCATCAAAGAGGCCACCATCCAAGGCAAAGCCATTGACATCGTGGCCTCCTCTGAAGATCGTAACTTCTCATA
>JASFFF010000328.1:0-4801 GCA_050124445.1 Desulfosarcina sp. | reverse complement strand
TTCTCCGCAAAAATCAATGCGCACGCACAGGATTTTGAAAAATCGATGGCAGCGAACACATTCCGATAAAGCGGTGCCCTGGACGGATGGATGTTATTCACGATCATCACCGGGCAGCGTTCCCTTTTGATTACGCCCTCCACCGTACTTCCAATTTTTCCGACAACCCTAACGATCCCTTTCTCTTGTGCAGCACCGGCATGCGGGCCGATAACGATGAGATCTGGATAGATTTCTCTGCCGTACCGTGTAATTTCGAGCCATGGAAAGCCGGCGACAACCTTGATCTCACAATTGTCGGCCTCATGCAGCAATTGAGCATACACGTTGCCCAATTCTCGTTTGACAGATGTTTCGTAAGCCGTGTTGGTCAATATTTCTTTACCGGTTTGGAAGTGCTTTACCATCTCTCTGTTTTTGGTTGACGTAGACTCAAGAACATGAATGATATGCAATTTCGCGTTATTTTGTTTTGCAATCCGCGAAGCCGCCAAAACCGGCTCGTCCCGATAAGTAATTTTGTCGGTGGCTGCCAGAACCGTTTTAAAAAACACATGCCCTCCTTCTATCCGTAGTCTCTATCCTGCCTTCCAGGACGATCGGCCCGGTCGGCCCCTGGGCATCGTCCCGAATGATCGTCAGAATTCATGCTCCGGTAGAAATCTGCCGAAGCAGGTCTCCGACCATCGACTCGTTCATGTGCATTGCCAGGTCGCTGATGGAAATCACGCCGGTCATCTTGTTGTCGATATCCACCACCGGCAGTCGTCGGATCTTTTGGGATCCCATCATGCCGACGACCTGCAGGATGTCGTCGGTTTCGCCGCAGGCCACCACCCCTTCCGACATGGCATCGATCACCTTGGTCGTATTGGGGTCCAGCCCGTGGCTGACCGCGCGGGTGACGATGTCCCGATCCGTGATGATGCCGACAGCTTCACTATTGACAACGACGGGCAACTCGCCGACATCCTTTTCCTGCATCAGTTCGGCGGCTTCCTTGAGGGTCTGCTTCTCGGATACATATTCGACTTTGGTTGTCATAATGTCTTTGGCCAACATGTCAGTCTCCTTTCTTCTTTTATGGGCTATGGTGGCGCAGTCATCGGGTGGACGTCATCTACCCTGGCGCCAGGCAGTCGTGCGGCCTCGCAAGATAAGCGATAATCATCCCCAGGTTCTCCGCCACCGCCTTTTCGGTATTCAGTTTGATCAGGCACTGCGCTGAAAGTTCATTGATTTCTTCGAATTTCGCCGTATGGCGGTCCAAGTGGCGGACGCGCGCATCGGAGACCGACATGTCGTCGGTGCGTTCCAATAAGCGCTTCCTGATAGTCGTTTCGCTGCAGGTGCACTGCACGAAAACGATCCATGCGGCCATCTCCTGGGCCAGGCGCATCGCTTCCCGCCGCTGCTCTCTGTGGCTGAAGGTGGCGTCCAGTATCACCGACCGGCCCTTTTCGATTTGCGCCTGGGCCTCCCGTAACAAGCGGCCGTAGGTCAATGCCGTGGCTTTCCGAGAATAGATTCCCGCTTCGAAATCAGTCACGCCGCTTGCCAGATTCGTTGACTTGAAAAGCTGCTTGCGCACAACATCCGAACGGATTGTGGATATTTGCAGGCAATCGGCCAGGGCGCGAGCGACGGTGCTTTTCCCGGTGGCCATCATCCCGCAAACGACCCACAGCGTCGGCCGGGAAAACTGCACGGCATAGCGGTAGGCCAGTTGCGTGTATCTGCGAATCTCGTTTATAAGCGCTCTCTTCTCTTCACCTTCGATGCCGGTCTGCCGGAGGCGCAGACAGGTGACTTTTAAGCGCACCATAGCCCGGTAGCATTTGTAGAAATCCAGCAGAGAAGACAACTCGTGATCATCCGAATGGCGAACAAATGTGGCTGTTAAGGTCCCGGCCAAGTGGTGATGTCCTTGATGATCGAGTTCCATGGACAGAAATGCCAGATCGCTGGCCAAATCACCGTAGCGAAAGCGGTCGTTGAATTCGATGCAGTCGATAATCTGAACACCCTCGCGCGTCAAATAGACATGATCGCTGCGCAAATCGCCATGACCGTCGCGAATATGGCCGTTTTGGAGACGCTCGGCAAACAGAGCCCGGTGCTGATCGAGAAAACCGCTTGTTGCCGCTTCAACGACACTGAGAATACGGTGGTCGATGGCGTCGTCGTCGATCTTTGCAATCTGACGAAAGTTCTCCGTGCAATTTCTGGCGATGACTTCCAGCGAGCCGAACCGATCGATATCGGGCCCGCGTTGGGCCCCGTCATAAAAACGCACCAGCTTGCAGGCCAGCCTGTCGATGGACGCCGGGTCGATGCCGTTTGCCTGGAGCCTCTGCGCCAGCGAATCCCTTGACGCGAGCTGCCTCATCTTCACGGCCGTTTCCACCGTCTCGCCCTCCCCGTCCAGCTGGAAACCATTATCATCTTGGGTAATGGCCACGACACCCAGGTAGATGTCGCTGGTCAGGCGCCGGTTCAATTCGACTTCCCGGCGGCAGTAGTGCTCTCTTTTTTCAAGTGTGCTAAAGTCGAGAAAGTCCAGATCGACCGGCTTTTTGATTTTGTAAACAAAGGGCCCCGTGAGTATCACCCATGATATGTGCGTTTCCCGCAGGCTGACCTGATCGACGGCATGGGGAAAAAAGTCAGCCGATTGCATGGCCCGGATGAATTCCGGCATGTTGTCGCTCAAGGTGTCCTCCTCCTTCTGTTCGCAATGATGCGGGCAGAAGCAATCCTGCCTGCCGTATTTGATGAATAAAGGGACTACTGAGCGGTGTACCCGCCATCGATTACCAGTTCGCTGCCGGTGACGAAGGAGGATTCGTCCGAAGCCAGATAAAGTGCTCCGTAGGCAATATCTGTCGGTTCGCCGACATGGCCGATCGGATGCTTGGCGTCGAGCTGAGCGCGGAAATTGTCGACCCCCTCTCCGGAGGAATTGGCCAGATCTTCCACCAAAGGCGTCCAGATATACCCGGGATGAATCGAGTTGATACGGATGTTGTCCCCGGCATAGAGCAGCGCATCGGTCTTGGTCATCAACCGGACCGCCCCTTTGGAGGCATGGTAGGGGGGCAGATCCGGTGCGCCGACCAGACCGTAGATGGAAGACAGGTTGATAACGCTGCCGCCACCGTTTTTTTGCATGTAAGGCACCGCGTGTTTGGTGCACAGGAATACCCCTTTGACGTTGACCCGGATGACCTGGTCCCACGCTTCGGCCTCGATTTCGTGGGTGGGCTTGTTGGTCCCGGAAATGCCGGCATTGTTGACCAGGACATGGGGGCCACCCAGCCGTTCCGTGACTTCCGAGAAGACCTGTCGAACGTTTTCTTCCGCTGCGGTGTCCAAGCGCCAGAATGCCGCTTTTCCACCCTGCGCCTCGATTTGATCGACCACTTGCCGGCCCTCGTCTTCTATGATGTCGGTCACTGCTACCGCCGCCCCTTCCCGGGCGAACATCTCACAAATGGCGCGTCCGATGCCGCGCGCGCCACCGGTCACCACGGCCACTTTTTTCTGCAAACGTTTCATCTTTGACTCCTTTCGTTTTGATTGAGGATAGGCGTTCGCGCAGCTTTGATAAATAGGCGCGATCATGTATTTACAGCGGGTGAAGACCCGAATAGTGAGTCGCATCCCAAGCCCCTTCGTTCTCTCGCTTCACCCCGACCGGGCGGCATTGCAAGTTGCCGCTGTCCTCGAACAGCAAGCATTGTTGCTGGCTGGCAACGGTCTCGAACCCAAAACCGGACTACGGACGGGACAGCATCCCGGGGCGGTCCGCAAATACCTGGCCTGACCGGCCATACTACATTACCGGCCCTATGGCGCTTAGCGCGGCCGGTCGCTATCCTGTAAAATAGGTTATTATCTGTTAAGGATCGCACCCTGTATAGCGCCTCGAACATTCCGGGTGCCCGAGGGTCAACAACCCCCTTTTCGGCAACATATTCGACAACCCAGACGGCTGGGGGATCGGCATTGATGGAGACAGCCTATGAGCTTTAAAATAAGACCAAACGAACCCCTCGATAAGGGAGTCAAACGAATCGCCGACACGCGTATCGAAGATTCGATCGATAGGTTGCGGCATTTCAAACAAAACCCGGACAAATCCGTACACGAGATTCGCAAGAACATGAAAAAAATCCGGGCGGTGCTGCGACTGATTCGTTACGGTATCCCGGACAAACGGTACAAAACGCTCAATGCTCTGCACCGTGATATTTCCAGACAGTTCGCCGTCGTGCGAGAAGCGAACGTCAACGTCAAGACTCTCAAACGTCTGAAAAAGACGTTCGAACTCCCGGCGGTCGCCAGGGATGTTCGCAAGGTGCTGGAGTCTCAACATCGCGATACGCTTGAACTGATCCAGGGCCGGCCGGAGGTGTTGCAAAAAATGCGGCGACGGCTCGAGCGGTCGAAAGCCGACTTCAATCGTCTGCCACTGGACAGCCAGGATTTCGATCTGGTCAGAGGCGGGTTGAAGAGGGTTTACAAGCAGGGCCGAGCGGCACTGGAAGCGGCCATGAAGACTAAGGACGGCGACCATTTTCACGAATGGCGCAAGCGGGTCAAGTATTTGTGGTATCACGTGCGGCTGCTCGGTTTTGTCTGGCCGCCGGTTATGAATGGCTATGCACGGTCGCTCGACAGACTCTCCGACACCTTAGGCGAGGAGCACGATCTGCTGGATCTGAAGCGCCTGTTCCTCGATGCGGAAGCGGCAACCCCCTCAGCAGAAACGGGAATCGATGCGATTGTCACAATAATC
>JASFFF010000327.1:0-4835 GCA_050124445.1 Desulfosarcina sp. | reverse complement strand
TTTGTATTTGAAAGACAGATTGACCCGGGCGCGATAGGCCGTGACCCGGCCGTCCTCCAGCTTCATATCCAATTGGCCGACTTCTGCCACCCGCAGGTCCTTCAGTGATTTGGCCGCGGTTTCAACCGCGTTCTTGGCTGCCTCCTCCCAGGATGTGGGGCTGCTTCCTACCAGTTCGATGACTTTGTAGACACTCTCGCTCATGATTTCCCCCTTTTACGTTGCAGGTAAATGAAACGAAATGCTGCTGAAACGATCCGTTCATTTCAGCAGATGGTTCTCTGATTCGGTCGGGCGGTACGTCAGCGTTGAAATATCAGGCAGCGCGCTTTAGATGGCCACTATCGCTCGAAATCGATAACCCATTGCGACTCGATCAGGAAGGAAATGGATTTCTATAGACTATTATGCTCTCTTGGCGCGGTCAAGTATATTTCCCATCATCAAAGGCATGCCAGATTGTAATCTATACCAAAAACCGCTACTATCGCTCATCGGAATCAGTTATCGGCGCACGGTTGCCGTGATTGGCTGTCTTCAAACCGGGTGCTTTGCACCCGATCACAACCGCAACCATTTACGCACTAAGTTGCTTTCGCCTTTCCGGCCAGCAGCTGGAAGGGTGGTTGTACCTGTTGGCGAATATGGGTGGCGTTGATGCGGGGTGCCACCTACCTGGTTTGAGAACAATCCATCGATCGCAGGATCGTAAGCAAGGAGCAGTCGCACCCCATGAAGCATGTGAAATGGCTTTTTCATCCCATACTGGTGTTCATCTTCTCCGTCACTGCCTTGGTGTTTTCTCTGTTTCTGTACATTTACTGGTATATCGAGGTCAGCAGCGGGCTTCGGTCGGCCATGGCGCGCTTCAATCTGGAGCAGGATCAGGTCCTGGCCGCCGACACCTGGGTCGTCATCCTCGTTTTGAGCATCCTGATCGGGATCATCTTGCTGGGTATTTTCATCATATTTGTCTTCAGCCAAAAAACCTTGCAGCTGGTCCGGATGCAAAACAACTTCATCAACAATTTTACCCACGAACTCAAAACACCGGTAACCTCCCTTCAACTCTACCTGCAGACGTTCTCAAAACATGAACTCTCACGGGAGGATCATCTAAAATACATCGCCTATATGCTCACCGATGTGAATCGGTTGACAGAAACCATCAACCGCATCCTCAACCTGGCCAAACTGGAAAGCAAGAGCTATATGGGTGAGTTCGTTGTCTGCGATTTGGTCGAAGCGGTGAATCGGTTTCTCACGGAAAATGCTCACCGGTTCAATGATTGCATCATTACGGTCAACGGTCCGCAAAAGGATACCGTTTACCAGCGCATCAATCGCCATCTGTTTGAGATGCTATTGATGAACATTTTGACCAATGCCATAAAATACAATGCATCGCCCAGCCCGCAAGTAGACATCGCCATCGAATCGAAGCGCCGGCGTACAGTCATTCGCTTTACTGACAACGGCATCGGTTTTGACCGAAAAGAGATGAAGAAAATATTCCGCAAATTTTACCAGATCGGCCGTTCGGACAACATGTCGGCCAAAGGCAGCGGACTGGGCCTGCACCTGGTGCAGAACATTGCCCGTCTGCACCGGGGTCGGGTGCTCGCGGAGAGCCCGGGAAGGAATCAGGGGTCCACGTTTGTTTTGATCCTACCGGTGCTGAATTAATCCCCTCCCGCCTTTGGCATCCGCAGGTCCGAACCGGTATCCTGGCCCGATTGATAATCGCGGACAGGCCACGATCCGGGAACGTCCCCGGTCGGGTCTTCACTTCGGGTCTGATCAACGCAGGCAACCACCAATTGTGGACAGACACGAATCATTGTTGGTATAGAAAAAATGGGATTGCAACGGCCGGTTTCCCGATGAAGACCGGTGGGCACCACAGGAGCGGCAACCGTGGAACCTTCCAAAAAGCGCATTTTGATAATCGAAGATGATCGCCATATCGCCGAAGGCATACAGCTGAATCTCAACCTTCAAGGATACGAGGTGGTCATTGTTCATGACGGTGTGTCCGGACTGAATACATGGAAGGAGATCCGACCGGACCTGGTGATTCTTGATATCATGCTGCCGGGCATAGACGGACTGTCCATTCTTCAGAGTATTCGGCTGGAAGATGAGCGTTTGCCCATATTGATTCTCTCGGCCAAGGGCGATCCAGATGACCGCATCAAGGGGCTGGCATTCGGGGTAGACGATTACCTTTCCAAACCGTTTAATTTGGAGGAATTGCTTCTTCGGGTAGAGCGACTGCTCAAGCGTGGCGGATGGAATCAGGAGAACAATTTGGCCGCCATTCCAGCCTTCGATACCTATCGGTTCGGTGACAACCGTATTGATTTTAATACCAATTTGGCAGAATGCCGTTTGGGTGAGATCTTCTTGACCGAACAGGAATCCAAAGTGCTCAAATTGTTCATCGCCAATCGCGGACAGCCGCTTTCTCGAGATGAACTGCTGCAAATCGGCTGGGGCTACACCCGCAAAACCACCACGCGAACCGTGGATAATTTTATTGTTCGCTTCCGAAAATATTTTGAGCCGAACCCCAAAAAGCCCATCTATTTCAAAAGCCTTCGATCGATCGGTTACCTTTTTGACCATCCTGATTGATGGGGTGTCCACCAGGCACCGCCTTCCGGGTGGCGTGAACGCACTGTCGTGCGTGGATGGTCGCGGTTGTTACCGGGTGCCAGGTGTCCGGTTTGAAAACAACCATTTAACACGGCCGCCGACAGGCAGGGCCTGCGCCGGTCAAGTGGTTGCCCGGTGGCTAAAGCGTTAAGTAGTGGTGTAAAAAATTTTTCATATGTGGAAAAAGTTTACCCACTATTGGGCGATTTAATTTCACAATGCAATTGGAGTATATCTGGTGGGTGATTATAACCATCATCAATCACTATATAAATTTAAAAATGGCACAATTGCCCATTTCTTGCATAAAAATTGTCCGGCCTAACTTACAACTCATATTGTTGTCGGCCGCACCTTAACACTGCTCGCGACATGTCGGCAGGCGATGGCCGATCGTTCCTCGCCGAAAATTTCAGACTCCAGATGAAGAAGATGGCTGTTCGAGACAACGGCGGTCGACGCTCCGGTATGGACCGCAGGGAGTTCAATTATGCCGTTCATATCCCTGAACGACGAGAGGGTAAGGAACGCCGAAGCGGTCATGACCGGCGCCGACCGAGACATATCCCCTTTTCCCAGACCCCGCCGGATCGCTCCTGACGATTGCCGCCCGCCTCAACCGCGCAGCTCGCGCACTGACGAAGATGCCGATCGCCTCATCGACGGCCTGGCGGGCATGATTCATTGCTACCTGTTCGCCTAGCACACTTTTTCAACCTGGGTGGATCACACCGATCCGGCAGCCAGCAGGGCGCCGGAAACCGCCAATACAATGGCAATCAATCGGGGGAGGCTAATTGCCTCATTGAGGAAGACGGCCGCCAGGACAAAGGTAAAAATGGTCGACAATTGGTTCAGTATGGCTGCTACCGACACCAAGGTATATTTAAATCCCGCCAGCCAGGCCAGCATGGCCAGGTAATTGCCTACAACGGCAGCGGGCAGAGCCATTTTCCATGCTTGCGACGGCTTTAGCACACCAAAGATGATGCGTCTTTGCGGATGAATCACAGACAGCGCCACCAGGCCGGTCACGCCGGCCAACAACCTGATGAAGCTTGCCCACAAGACGCTGGTTTGGGTCAACAGGGGTTTTACCATGATGATGCTGCCGGCCAGCAGGCACACGGCCAGCACGCCCGTGGCGAGCCCGATTAGAATATCCATGTGCGGGCGGGCCGTGGATGGCCGGGAATAGGATCCGGCTCCGATGGCGGCAATTACCAAGGCGGCTCCGACCATGCCCTTTAGACCAATGGATTCATCCAAAAATACAGCCGACAGCAGAATGATGAACGGTAGGTAAAGACAATCCACCACCGCCCATAGACCCGCGCCGAGCCGTTTGAGCGCCATGAAAAACAGATTGTCAGCCAACGTGATGCCCAGGAAGCCGGAGGCGCCAAAAACGAGCCAGTCGGTCAGCGGCCGCTGGGGAAACAAGGGTATCCCGCAAAACCACAAGGTCGGTATCAGCAGCACCAGCGTCACCACGCCCTTGAATAGGTTCAGGGCCGTCGGCGAGAGGACCTCGCCGCTTTTTTTGAACATGATTACCGCACTGGCCCAGAAAAGGGCGGCGCCGGTGGCACAAAGCATTCCAAACATCTGCATGCGTGGACCCTTTGGCAGTGGGAAGATCAAGGCTTTATAAACCGGGACAAAACCTCATTTCTGATGGTCTTGTAAACAGCGCCGAGATCAAGACTTGAGCAAGAAAAGATGAACATGACGCGGATCGAGATTGCCCGCCCTCACGAAACCCAGTTGACGTTCGACGTCGTCGAAGAGGGACTCGAAGACCAGGCCTAAACGATCGGACAATTCTGCCGTGGAATTGCCTGACGATGCCGCGGCCCATTGCAGAAAATCGCTTTTTATAGAATCGGCTATATGCCGGTGGTCGCCCCGGCCGGTCCACAATTGGTCATAGAAAGGGACGAACTGGGAAAGCGCAATGGCAGCGCCGGCGGCATCGGCCGGTGGCAGGTTAAGACGGGTGCGGGCCCAGTGGGTGAGCAATACATTTTTATAGGTCACGAAACGCTTCGTTGACACCTTAGACGTGTCAAGGCTCAGTTGACCGAACAGGCGATCCAGCGCCATCACCTGATCCAGACCCCGGCCGGTGGTCTGGATCTCGTCCAGTGTCCTGAAATCACGATAATTGGATCCCA
>JASFFF010000326.1:0-4850 GCA_050124445.1 Desulfosarcina sp. | reverse complement strand
TATAATGGATGGCTGCAATATGAGATGCTTGATCGGTTGCCGATAGGCCATTCCTACCCACATTCATAAACGGTCCAGCTTATTGAGACGCGTTGGAATCTTTCGAAACCAACATAGAAATAGTATCGTGTTTGTCCAGGGCTAGGCAAATTTGGTTTAGATCGATGTGTACAAGAATTTTTACCGCAGGCAACTATTGAATGCGTCGAGGATTCAAAATTTGGATAAAGCGCAGATATCTGAAAGACATTCTTTAGATAGCATCGTGAGTTTTTCGCCAAAGATGGTTAAGCACGTTCCGGTATCGTCCGGCTTGAATTAACAGATCATTTCGCTTGCGGGCTTGCAACCGAATTCATAAAACTGATAAAGTGTTGCAAATTATGATTTTCATGTTTTTTGAAACAATCAGTCCGTAAATCTATTATCATGGAAAGGAGACGACCCCATGAATGCAGAACAAAAAGATGACGTTTTCGTAAAGGTAAAGGATATGGCCGGAAACGAATTTGTCTGTCCGCTCAACAAGTTGAGAAACGTGAAGAGCGTTAGCGATGAGGAGTTGGAAAACTGTTTCGAAGGGGATGTGGTCGGACGTTATGCGGGTCAGCTGAAGATCGTCGATTCAGGGGATTGAGTACCTAACCGATTTTATTGACCAATCGTCGATGCCGTCATTTAAGACACAACTCGAGCAGCCAGAGATAGACGGTTGCAGGGCGAGCAGTCACAGGTTTACAAGTGTGTCGGTTGTCGCGACGGATGCAGGCGACCACTGTGGACTACGATCGATCCTTGTCTAATTGCATGCCTTGCGACGAACCAAAAAAGCCCGCTGAGGTACGCAGTACCAACGCCCTGCCCATGGATAACGAGCCACTTGCCATGTGTTCAAGCGCTGAACTGGGGGGCGAGTGAGACACCCTCCCCCCAGATCACTTTTACCAGAGCGCTTCTCGGGAAGACACCTCTTGAAACTTGTGTTGGATTTTACTACCAACCGTACCGAAAAGATCGTCGAGTTCGTTTTTTATGGGCGACCAGTCGGAAGGACACTCATTCTCGAGCTGCTCCACTCGCACCTGAGCGGTAACCACCTCTTGTTCGAGCTGCCCGATCAGCGGAAGGACCTTTTCCTTTTGCGCGGAGCCCATTGCGTCCGCCGCCTTCTTCATCGCCTCGAGTTTCTCTTTCCATGCACTCACTTCAGCTTTCATCGCTTTGCAATAATCTTTTACCTCCATAATCAGTCCTTTCTTTTTGGGTTGGTTTTCTGTTTCGTTGATCAAAAGCCATGTGACTCAGGCCCAGCATGGCTTGCACGTTTGTGTGTTAACGGGCTGGATTAGGTAAACCAAGAAGGAAATGTAAAAGTCAGATATCTGCATCTTGCCTCATTCAACACCAATGTGAAATACTTGTTTGTACGTTTCAATGATCGATCGAGATGGAATAGCTTCGTTCGCCGTAGACATGATAACATCGTTGTTGATGCCGACCTTTTAGCTAGCCGTTGCATGATGATCACTTCTAAATCTAACTGAATTTATGTATCTGTCAATCGTCAGTGACCTGAATGGACAAATATTATCACATGGCGCTCAGGTGAGGACTGGTCATGCATAGCATGTATTCGAAATCGATTCAAGATGCCGGTGTACATTCCCGGGCACGTTCGGGGTCAACCATCCAAAGCCGTCAATTTTAATTCCCATCTGGCTCGTTCAGATAATTGTCTATCCCGGCCTGGCTCGCATACCTGCCAATGACGTTGTCCAGTATCACGCGTGGTATGTCACCAGAATGACGATGGTCGCATCGCTGAGGGCGTTGCCGTGAGGCTCACTTCTTAGATGGTCATTTGTCGCGCATCTCCTGCTGGCGCATGGGCATGCTGTCAACCAGACTGAAGATGGCTTGAAGCTCAACATGGCGATGGGCAACCAACTTGACGCCGCCGTCTTTGCCCACCAGCACCACTGTCAATCGGCCAGGAGCGGCATCAAAGCGCCGACGCAGATAATTTGCATCTTCTCGCGTCAACGGCTTGCCGGCTGCGTGCGAAGGACTGTTTTCATGGATGCGAAAGATGATCATGTCACGGTCTTCCAGTTCCGGGGCAGCCTTTATCAGTTGTCTGTCCAGGGCCAGAAAATCGGCATCGGTGTTTGCGGGGGCAAAGATGAAGAGCGGGCGGTGCTTCCATCGATATTGGGACAAGTCGAGTCCAGACTCGGCCATGGCCGGCGGGATAGCGCTCACGGCCAGCACCAGCATCCAGAAAATGGGTTTGATCGTACTCATCGATTCACCTGGCAAGCTATGATCAAATGTTGAAGAGATACCGGTCCGCAAACCTCTGGTGATGCTGCCGGCGCATTGAAAGGATGACATGCTGGAAACAAAAGTTCAACGAACATTAGCTACCCTGCCGGATCACCTTACCGAGCGGACGCGGGTCCTGAACAGACGGCCCGTGGACCAAAACGGCGAATTTGTGCTCTACTGGATGCACCATGCGGTCAGGGATCATGAGAACCCGGCCCTGGACAGCGCCTTGTGGGTGGCCGATCACTTGGGGCTGCCGGTATTGGTCTACCAGGGGCTGGCTGGCCGCCATCCCTACAACAGCGATCGGCAGCACAGCTTTATCCTGCAGGGCGCCCGAGCGGTCTCGCGGGGACTCTGCAAGCAAGGCATTACCTATGCTTTCTTTCTGGCCCAGGCTCCGGACGATCCATCACCGCTGCATAAATTGATGTCGAGGGCAGCACTCACGCTGACCGAGGAGTTTCCCGCCCCGCCGCTAAACAAGTGGACCCGACAACTCGCCGGTTTCGCTCCGACGTCATTCTGGGCCGTTGATACGGCCTGTATCCTGCCGATGCAGCAGGTCCCAACACCCTTTGACAGGGCCTTTCAGTTCCGCAGAGCTAACTGGGAGGCATACCAAAAACGAATGTCCCGACCCTATCCGGCCCAGGCGCCTGCTGCCAGACCCTTTTCCGGTCGGCTCGGCTTCGATCCTGTCGACCTGGCTAAAACCGATATTGCCGCGTGTTGCGCACGCTGCCGAATCGATCATACCGTCGGACCCGTCGCCCATACGAAGGGCGGGTCGCACGCCGGATACGACCGCTGGGAGCAATTCAAACGGCATGGTCTGCCTGACTATGACCAAACCCGCAACGATGCGGCCATCGCGTTCCCTTCGGGCGTCAGCCGGATGTCGGCCTACCTGCATCACGGCCACGTCTCCCCCTTTCGCATCGTCAGGGAAGCGGCCGCGTCCAGCAGCAGCGGGGCTGCCAAGTACCTGGATGAGATTCTCATCTGGCGCGAACTGGCCCACAACTTCTGTTTTTACCAGGATCACCCCGATACCATCGAGGCACTGCCGGCGTGGGCCCGGAAAACCCTTGCAGCGCATGGCGATGACCCGCGTCGCCGGGTCTATACCTGGGAAACCCTGGCCCGGGCCCAAACCGGTGATCCCTTGTGGGATGCGGCGCAGCGATCACTGTTGATTCACGGCGAACTGCACAACAACCTGCGCATGACCTGGGGCAAGGCGCTACTGCAGTGGACCCACTCCCCGCATGCCGCACTGCGGATGATGATCGACCTGAATCATCGCTTTGCGCTCGATGGCAGCGATGCCAACTCTTACGCTGGCATCTTGTGGTGCCTGGGACTGTTCGACCGCCCCTTCAAGCCACCCAGGCCGATCATCGGAACGCTTCGGCCCCGGTCGACCCGATCCCACGCCAGACGCCTGGATCTGACCCGCTATGCTGCCCGGATCTCCCGGCCTGCCGCCGATGCGGCCTTGCGGGTGGCGGTCATCGGTGCGGGAATGTCCGGCCTGGTCGCCGCGCGAACCCTGGCCGACCATGGCCACCGGGTCCATGTCTTTGAAAAGGCGCGTGGATGCGGTGGCCGGATGGCCACGCGTCGGACGGCATCCGCTGCCTTCGACCACGGCGCCCAGTATTTTACGGCCAGGGACACCCGTTTTCGACAATGGGTCGACAGCTGGCTGCAAACAGGGGTGGTGCAACACTGGAGGGGCCGCATCGGTGTGTTGCGCCGCGGGGAACTACGTGATGAACGGGGACGCCACGACCGCTTTGTGGGTGTTCCCGGAATGAGCGCCCTGGCCGGCCATTTGGCCGCGGGACTGACCATTGAGCTGAATACAGCCATTCGGCGGGTCCGAAAAAACGGCTCCACGATGACGCTGATCGATACCGGGGGCCATAGCTGGGGAGACGTCGATGCCCTGGTTGTTGCCACACCGCCGAGGCAAGCGGCACAGCTGCTGACGGGACTGACCCCGCTGGCGGAGCGGATCGTCACGGTTGCCATGGCACCCTGCTGGGCGGTCATGCTGGCCTTTGACGATCCATTAGAATTGCCCTTTGACGGGGCCTTTATCCATGATGCCGAGGTTGCCTGGGCCGCCCGCAACACCAGCAAGCCGGGGCGTGACGGGGGCGAATGCTGGGTATTGCACGCCGGCTCCGAGTGGTCACAGGCCAACGTCGATGCAACGCCCGAAACGGTTGTTTCCCGTTTGCGGGCCTCCTTTGCGGCCGCTGCCGGCCTGAGCCTTCCCAAACCCAGGCAGGCCAGCGCCCATCGCTGGCGTTATGCCCGGGCGCATCGGCCGCTTGCGACAGGCTGCCTCTGGGACCACCGCGCGCACATCGGGGTTTGCGGTGATTGGTGCCATGGGTCGCGAATCGAAGGGGCCTTTTTAAGCGGTGCGGCAATGGCCGCTAGCATCATGGCTCAGCAGACGGCGACAACAATGAAATAAACGGCCTTTAGTCCGCCACCCGCTATTT
>JASFFF010000325.1:0-4852 GCA_050124445.1 Desulfosarcina sp. | reverse complement strand
GGCGGCAGCTTGCCGTCCGACGCGACCCATACCATTTTGGCCGACGCCTTTCAGGGCATGCCGAAAGCGCGGGTGAACCGCTACCTCGCCTCCCGGGGGGCCTTTTTGAATCGAGTGGTACAGGCCGATCTCTCCTTCTGGGATCCAGATGCCCAGCCGCTTGAGGCGGACACCAAGACCGCCGCCTTGCAATCAGATGGAGCGACGGGTGGCCGGAGCCCTCAAACCATTTTATACCGGTTGGTCTCCGAGGCCACCGGATTTGCTTCAGAAACGCTCTCCAGGGAATCCCGATTGTTGGATGACCTCAACCTGGATTCCATCAAAGCCGGCGACTTGATTGTTCGCTTTACCCAAACCTGTGGCGTCTCGTTTCCCGATCCGGCCCTGCTGGCCAATGCCACGCTCGGGGAATTGGCCGATGCGGCGGCTCGACTGGAGGCTGAATCCGCCAACGCCCGCGCTGCATCGACGGCCAGCCGCGATGACCTGGGTCGGCAATTGACGGGCATGGTGTCTGAGATCACCGGTTTTCCCGAAGAGAGCCTCGACCTCTCCATGCGTTTGCTGGACGATTTGAACCTGGATTCCATCAAGGCAGGAGACCTTATCGCCCGTCTGGCGAACCAGGCCGGACTGTCCGGCGAAGTGGACGCACAGTCTTTAGTTAACGCCAGTTTGATCCAGGTGGTGGATGCAATCTCCGATGGTATCAACGATCTGTCAATGGAGACTGTAAAGCCCCCGGACGTTCTGGCCGAATTGCTTGACCAGGCCGCCCGCATTACCGGGTTTTCCGGTGAAGCCCTTGATCCGGACCTGCCTGTCGAGCGCGACCTTCACCTGGGACCGGATAAGCTGGAGGCCCTGGTTAAAAAAACCACCGCGCGATTGGGTATCCAGGCCCACCTGGACATTCCCCCTTTGCTTACCCGCAGCCTGCGGCAGATCAGCGTCATTCTCCAACGCATGATCGGCGAACAGCGTGGCAGCGGTCCCGATGCGGTGGTCGATACCACCCATCAAGCCACCTGGGTGCGTAATTTTAGCATGGACCTTTTGCCGGCGCCCTATCCCCACTTGCCTGACAGTTGGGGGCGGCGTTCGGAAGACGATTGGGAGAAAGCCTGCGTATTGATCCTGCACGGTCAGGATTCGGTCGATTTGGCCAATGTGCTCAAAGCGCAACTTTTCCAACGGGGGGCCACCATCCAAACGGCCTTGATCGGTTCCGATGCTGCCGCGGCTCATGTTCAGGATTCGGCATTTTCACAATTGGTTGCGATTATGCCAAGAAATGATCATCGCGAATACGACCGCACGGCACTCTTGCACCGGCTGATCCGCCGGCGGGCCAGCGTGGTGTCACCGCCCCCGGCAGCCAGTGCGCCGAGGCGGCGTACGACGGTGGCATGGATTCAGTTCGGCGGTGGATGCTTCGGTCGGGAACCGCGGTTTGCCAGACTGGATCGTTGTGCAACCGTGGCTTTGGGGGCCAGCCTCCACCTGGAACGCAAGGATCTTCGCGTGCGCGTGGTGGATTTTTGTCCGACACTACCAGCGGAAACCATCGCCAGGGAAACCCTGGCTGAATTGACCACCCCGGATAGCTTTGCCGCTGTGGGGTACGATCTGGATCGAACGCGGCGAACCCTTGTTCCACGGTTGATCCAGCCCTCGACCTTCATAAAGCGGGGTATCAGCTGGTCAACGGACGATGTCATCCTCGTTACCGGGGGGGCCAAAGGCATCACGGCTGCCTGCGCCGTGGCCGTGGCACGGAAAACCGGTGTGCGCACGGCTCTGGTGGGACGAACCCCGCATCCGGATCAGGCCCCCAAGACGACTGCATCCCGAGAGATTTCAAGCCAATTGGACACCTATGCCGAGCAAGGATTGACGGCTGATTATTTTTCCTGCGATGTGACCGACCGCGACGCGGTCGACCGCCTACTGGTAGCGGTTGCCGAACGGTTCGGGCCGGTGACTGGAATTATTCACGGTGCCGGGCTGAACCGGCCACGACTTACCGGCCAGGTGAAGCCGCAGCAAGCCTTTGACGAAACGGCCCCCAAGGTGTTGGGATTGCTGCACCTGCTGGATGCGGTCCGAGACAGGCCGCCCAAACTGATTGTCGGCATGGGATCCATTATCGGCAATACCGGCATGCCCGGCAACGGTTGGTATGGTTTCTCAAACGAGGTGATGGACATCGCCCTACGCGGCTTCGCGGGCGAACACCCCGGGACACAAACGTTGAATGCAGCCTACAGCATTTGGCGCGATGCCGGCATGGGAGCGCGCATGGGCAGTGTGGACCTGTTGCGTGAAAAGGGCATCGATGCGATTCCTACAGACGACGGCGTCGATCGGTTTCTCAGGCTCTTTACCCATGATCCGGGCCATTACCAGATGGTGGTCACCGCCCGTATGGGCGGCCTGGACACCTGGAACCAAAAAATGCCTGAAGCACCCCAGGGGCTGCGCTTTCTGGAAAATCTGGCCCATTTGACGCCTGGGGTGGAAGCGATATTTACCGCTCACCTGTCGCTGGAGACCGACCCATATCTGAGTGATCACAATTTTCAAGGGTCAACCCTTTTCCCCACGGTTTTTGGCCTGGAGGCCATGGCCCAGGCAGCTTCTTGGTTGGCGGGTCAAACAGCTGCCTCGCCGCTTCAGATAAAAAATGTCCGGCTCCTGCGGCCGATTACCGTCGATGCGGATTCGGGGGCCGACATCGTTATCCGCGCCGTCCTGTCCGAATCTGCAAACGACAGCGAAACCGTGCTTCGGGCCGGTATCCTTAAAGCGGGGACCGGCATTCGGTCGGATTATTTTACGGCCACATTCATCTTTGGAGGTGTCTTTGACCGTGCCGCAAGGGAAATCATCCAGCGCCCAGACAAACCTGTGCCCTTGATTCCGGAGACCGACTTGTATCGCTCCAGCCTGCTTTTCCAAGGGCCCCTGTTTCAGCGCATCCAAACCATCTGGGACATCCGGGATACCGGCGGGGGCACCGGCATGGCCCTGTTCTCCTCCCGTCTGGCCGGGTTGGACCGGCTGACGGCAGAGGCCTTCGGCCAGGAGAATCGCACCCATTTGTGTTTGGGGGATGCCTTTTTCACCGATACCCTGCTGCAAAGCGCCGCACTGCTGGTACCCCAGGACACCAGTCTGCCCGTTTCCATCGATCGTGTGGATCTGTTGGCTGGTTTTTTCGATACCGCCATGTCCGTTACGGTTCGGGTAGAATTGCTGGGACAAGAAGACCGCGATCTTATTTTCCAGGTGGTTGCCGTAGATGAAGCGGGCGCGGTGGTGGCTGCGCTCGAGGGTTATCGGTTGAGAATCCTCAACCATCATGACACCTACCCCACCGTGGCTGACCTTTTAGCTCCCGATGAGCGGGATCGACGACTGATCGGCCAGGTCCTGGACGATGCCTGTCGACAGATGTCCGTGACGCCACCCCATCTGGAGACAGCCTGTATCCCGGATATTCATGGCCAGACCAAAGCGGTCCGACGCAAGGCGGAGCGCCCCATGCTCGAGCGGGCCCTGTCCGAGGCGGCCCGTCGATATGATATTGCCTCAGCGCCGCTTTCAATCCGCTGGCATGATAGCGGTAAACCGACCGTCGCCGGCGTGTCCAGCAAGGATTTGGACGTATCCGTCACCCATGAGGACCGCATGTGTCTGTGCGCCTGCGGGCCCGGACCGGTCGGATGTGATCTTAGCGCTATCAGTAACAGATCCCGGGAACAGTGGATCGGTTTGCTGGGTGATTCGCAAGCGGATTTGCTTGATCATCTCATTGGACAGGGAGACAGCCTCGATACAGCTGGAACGCGCATCTGGGCAGGCCGCGAAACCTTGATAAAGATCGCTGGCGGCACGGACGCGACCCTCCGTTATGTGAAAAAAGCAGGTCATGCCGTATTGCTTGTCGGGTCGGATGCGAACGATTCGCCGATTCACATCCTTACCGTGGCCGTCCGGCTGACCTGGGGGCCACCCCTGATTCTGGCTTCCACCGTTGTCGAACGAACCGTTCCACGGGTTCCCGAGCACTTGTTAACGGCGGATTATCCCGGCTATGAACCCCTATATGAGACCCGTCCGTTCGAGATGGTCGAGGGCGGCCCTCAGGGGCAGCTGGTTTTCGTCCAACGGCTGCCGGTGACCTTTCAGCCAAGCGCCAACCTGAGCCGCACGATCTACTTTTCCAACTTCATCAAATGGATGGGCAACACCCGTGAAGCCTCGGCGTGGCCGGTGTTGGCGGAAATGTCCGACCAGTTCGCCAGCGGCCGCTGGGGAGGCGTTACCAACTATGGCCACCTGAAAATTTTGGGAGAGGGGGCCACCAGCGACCAGGTTGAAATCCTCATGTGGGTGTCCAACAACAGCGGACCGCAAAATTCTACCATGACCCTCTCCTACGATTTTCGCAAAATGCTCAAAGGCGGCGGGTACGCCCGTCTGGCGTTCTGCCGGCTGCAGACCACCTGGGTGGAAATAGTGGGGCCTGGGGAGGCTCGGGTGGCGCCTTACCCGGCCTACTATGGCCAGTTCATCGAAGACATGTGCCCGCGATTCGATGCTCCGGATGAACCGGAACCGATGCACGAATCCTTGCGCCACCTGTTTGACGGCGACCAGGACCCTGTCATCTATCAGGCCCCGCCTGGCCCTGTGGTCAAGCCCATTGTACGTGAGCAGATTTTTGAGACCACACTGGCACACGCCAATCTGGTGGGCAACATCTACTACGCCAACTATTACGATTGGCAGGGGCAGATCCGGGACCGCTTTTTCTATGAGCTGATCCCGGACCATTATCGCG
>JASFFF010000324.1:0-4859 GCA_050124445.1 Desulfosarcina sp. | reverse complement strand
ATGCCATCATGTCTTCGGTTTGCAAGGGCGTTAACTCGTCGAGGCGGAGTTCCGTGAAGATGGAGGCAATCACCTGCTGCTCGTGAATGGTAAAAAGGCTGGCGTGGGGGCGGGTGGTGCAGATCACCAGGGCCGGATGTTCGAAATTGTAGATAATGTCCTTGAGCAGTTTGATGGAGGCCTTATCTCCCCAGTGCACGTCCTCCATGCAAAAGACCGTCGGCGCCTGCCGGGCAATGGCCGACAGCAGGTTCAGCATCGTCGACTTCAGGCGTTTGCGCCACTCTTCCGGGCTCATTCCGAGCGTCTCTTTAACTTCTTGACCGATCAGCCCCTGAATGATGGGGATCTCTTTGGCATCCGGGCCCAGCAGTTCGCCCACGCGGCGGGCGATGCCATCGCTCATTTCCCTGGCGGTTGCCGATCCTTCCAGCGCCAGCCATCGCCTTACGATGCCCACCAGGGGATAGTAGGGGATCTGCTGGGTATGGGCATAGGCGTATCCGGTGATCCAAGTGATGCGCTGATCCGCCAGCTGCTTTTCAAACTCCAGCAGCAAGCGGCTTTTGCCCGTTCCGGCCTCACCGACGATGGATATGATGGATCCCTGGCCGGCATGCAATTCTCGCATGGCCCGGTGCAGTTGGTCCAACTCCGTGCGGCGCCCCACCATGTCGGCATAGAAGTTTAATTTACGCTTGCCGGTCAACGGACGCAGTTTTTCATCACCCACGGCGTAAATTGAAATCGACTGAGATTTTCCCTCGATGGGCAGGGCCGGCTTACTGTCGAAATTGAAGAATCCGTATGCCTGCCGATAGGTTTCCGGACCGACCAAAATTTCATTGGGTTGAGCAAGGTCGCACAATCGCGAAGCAATGTTGACCGCATCGCCGGAAAGGTCCAGGGTGCCGTCGCTAGAAGCCGCACGGGTGGCGACCACCAGCCCGGTGTTGATGCCGGTGTGCATGGCCACCGGGTCGGTCAAGGCGACCGAGGTGGGTTTAATGGTCATGACGGTGGCATGGATCTCGCGAGCGGCTTTGATGGCCCGAATGGCGTCATCCTCGTGGGCCACCGGAAGGCCAAACAGGGCCAAAATTTCATCGCCGATGATCCGTTCGATATGGCCCTTGTAGTCCTTTATGATTTGAACGCTGGAACGAATGATGGATGCCATCAAGGCGTGGACATCCTCGGGGTCGTTTTTTTCCATCATGCGTGTGTAGCCGGTCAAATCGGTGAACAGAATGGTCAGGTGGCGCCGCTCTCCCTGGGAGACAACGTGGGTGCGCGTGACCTCATGATCTGTTTTGACCGCAGGTTTCCCAGGTGTTGCGGCCGTGATCAAGGAATTGCCGCACTCACCACAGAATTTACTTTCTAGTGGGTTGGTTGCGCTGCAGGCCGGACACGTGACGCCGATGCGGCTGCCGCACTGCCGGCAGAATTTGGCCTTGGATAGGGCGGCCGCCTGACAATGGGGACAACTCATATGGCACCTGATTTTTTGTGGGGGTCGATATTTGGATTGGTTCGATGGTATTCCGTACCGAATAGGAAGTGGTTTTGTCAACATGATGCATCATTGGACGAACGACGGACTGCAAACAGGCTTTCGGATGTCATACCGTAGCTGGGGTCCGTACTTGCGCATTTGATTGCATTTTGCCTCAGAACGATTTGACAGCCGCAGGACCATCAACTATAAGTAAAGAGCATAATCCCAATAAGCAGCCTGCTCGATCAATGGGGTGTCAGCATGTGTGCCAAGACCCCTTCCTATCATTCCAAGCGGAGCAATTATAACCCTGGAGTCTATTTACCACGGAGAACGGAGGGGCGGTCGCATGGACCTATTCGATTCATACAGCCAGTGATTAAAAGAAAGGAGAGACCCATGGCGGAAGAGGCGGAAGTCGGGTGCGCCCGACCAACCGGCGGACCGGTGGGAGAGCCGGGCGAAGCGGACCAGGAGAAATCACCTCAACCCGTGCTAAAGGAGATGCAATCAATGATTCACGTGGGAGAAAAAGTGCCCGATTTCGTGGCACCAGGATACCAACAGGGAAAATTCATCAACGTCAAGCTGTCCGATTATCTGGGCAAGTGGACGCTGCTGTGCTTTTATCCAGGCGATTTTACCTTTGTCTGAGCCACCGAACTCTCTGCGGTCGCAGAAAAATATCCGGAGTTCCAGAAGCTGGGTGTCGAGGTCTTCTCCATGAGTATCGACAGCATGTTCGTTCATAAAATGTGGGATGACCACGAATTGTCCAAGATGGTCGACGGTGGCGTCCCCTTTCCCATGCTCTCCGATGCCGGGGGAAAAGTGGGACGCCTATACGGGGTGTTCAACGAAGCGGCCGGTGTAGAAAACCGCGGCCGTTTCATCATCGATCCCGATGGGGTGCTCCAGGGCTATGAGGTGCTGACGCCGCCGGTGGGCCGAAATGTCCAAGAAACCCTGCGGCAGGTGCAGGCCTTCCAGTTGGTGCGCGAGACCAAGGGTGCCGAAGCCACCCCCTCCGGTTGGCGTCCGGGAAAAAAGACCCTCACGCCCGGACCGGAGCTGGTTGGCAATGTCTGGAAGGAGTGGAAGACGGAGATGGCCTTTGACTAATCTGTGAGGACGACCTGGTTTTTGGGGGCTCTGCCGATGGCCGCGCCTTCCCGATGACAGCGGGAGGGCTCCCTGAAATCGGGGCACAAGGAGCCGTGTATGTATTTCAATCAAATTTCCGTTGACGGCATGGGCTGCCTTTCCTACGTGATCGGCTGCCCCCGGGCCAAGGCCATGGCTGTCGTGGATCCCAAGCGGGACGTGCAGGACTATCTTACCATTGCCAGGGAAGAAGGCATGCAGATTACCCACGTGTTCAATACCCATTTGCATGCCGATCACGTCAGCGGAGACCAGGAGTTGCGCTTGGCTACGGGGGCGGAGATCTATATTCATGAAAGCGCGCCGGTGGAATACAAGCATCAGGCGCTCAAAGAGGGGGACACCTTCGATCTGGGGGCTGCCAAGATTGAGGTGATTCACACCCCGGGACATACGCCCAATTCGGTCTCTCTGCTGGTCACGGACAAGGCCCGTTCCGTGGAGCCTCAGATGCTGTTGACCGGAGACCTCCTCTTCGTGGGGGATATCGGAAGACCCGATCTGCCCGGTGCGGAGATCATGGATGAGCAGGTGGAAAATCTCTACCAGAGCCTTTACGTCAAGCTGGCCGACTACCCGGACCACCTGGAGGTGTTTCCCGCTCACGGAGAGGGGTCCTTGTGCGGACGGGGCATGAGCGCCAAGAAAAGTTCCACCCTCGGTTACGAACGGCGGGCCAACCCCATGCTTCGGTTCTCGTCCTTCGAGGCCTTCAAAAAGGATGTGATGTCGGCGTTTCCGATGCGGCCGAAAAGTTTTGCGCACATCATCCAGACCAACCTGAAGGGCGCAGCCACATTGGACGCCTGTCCCATTGATAAAAGTTTGACCCCCAACCAGTTCGAGGAGATGATGGCCGACGGCGCCGTGATCATCGACGCACGTGATTCGGCGGCCTTCGGCGGGTTCCACATACCCGGCAGCATCAACATCGGGTTCGAAAAGCAATTGGCCAACTGGGTCGGCATGGTGGTGGATCCCAATGCGGACATCGTGTTGATCGTGGATGACCGTGAAGACTATGACCGGATGGTCACCGAGCTGCACCGCATCGGCTACGATCTGATTTTCGGCTATCTTTCCGGGGGTATCATGGCCTGGCTGATGAGTGGTAGGGCTGTCGAGCAACTGGAGCAGACCGCGCCTCAGCAGTTGAAAGCGCAGCTTGAGAAAAGCAATATCCGTATTATCGATGTTCGTACACCAGCCGAGTGGGAGGGCGGCAGGATCAATTGGGCCGAGCATGTTCCCCTCTCCGATATCCTCGCCAAGCGGTTTCCCGAGGCGGAAAAAAACGAGGCGCTGGTACTGCAGTGCGGCTCCGGCTATCGGTCCAACATTGCCGCCAGCATCATGAAGCAGGCGGGATATACCAACGTGAAATCCCTGGCCGGGGGCATTTTTGCCTGGTCCAATGCGGGCTTTCCCGTTGTATCGACCTGAGGCCGTACCTCGCTGACTGTGAACTGCAGACGCCAAGGGCAGGGTATAAGCATGGTCCGTGTGTTCGGATGAAAGGGGCCGGCACTCCTTTTGGGCGTGCGGCCGGCGGCGTTTTGCACGAAGGCCGCCACCGGTCGGCGACCAATCAGGACGAAACTGCCGCTAAGACCTGAATGTCCGGCGGTTTCATTAGGCTGCGCTTGACCGTGCACATGTCGGCCGCGCGCAGGACGGCCTGGCGATATTTCTCCGGAAAGGTGGGCGGCAGGTGGACGACGATGTCGATGTTTTCCATCAGATGGGTTCGATTGTTGCGCGCAAAACGGAGGGTTATGGCGATGCCTTCGGTGGGAATGCCGCGGCTTTCGCAAAAATAGACGATGGTAACGCCGGCGCAGGTACCGATGGAAGAAAGAAACAGATCGTAGGGTTCGGGTGCGGCACCCTCCCCCCCTTCGCTTCGAGGCTGATCGGTTTCAACGCGAAAGCCCTTATAGATTGAGAGCACGCGCTTTCCGCCGGAAAATTGGACTTTCATCTCCATGATCGCCTCCTTGTTGCCGGGTCGTTCGGCTGGATAAGGTGAGGGAAAAAAGGAGCCCATGAAACCAGGCCCGGATCGTCGACGGTCTCGGTGAAGGCGCGCCGATACCGAGTTGCTTACAAACGCAGATCCGCTTCAAGCACCGTCCCTGAACGGATGATGGCGGGTGTTGAGCCGGTATTACGGATGTGCACGCGGCCCTTGATG
>JASFFF010000323.1:0-4863 GCA_050124445.1 Desulfosarcina sp. | reverse complement strand
GAGCATTCAACAGCTTGCCTGCCTCCGATCCTTCAGGAGGAACGACTTCGATGGTGATGACAAACGGTTCGTTCAACATAAATGATCCTCATTTAACCGTGGCCCGGACGATGCAATCCATCGATTGATTGGCGCAGTATCCGGGTTGATGACGGCCGGCTGCATGCATTGAAACCGTATCTGTTGGCGGTCGATGGTGACGAAGAAAGCGCCTTCAGTCTACCGTTTCAACCAATGCAGGTCAAGCACACACAATCGTCAGCGGGGCCATCCGCAAGCCCCGCCCAACCACGCAAGAGCATCATCCAGACCAAACCGGGTTGTCTTCAGGCAAGCCATTTAAATGGATTGTCGGCCAAAGTGAACGCATTCAGGCCACAACAAATTACAAAACAGTAATTTATAATTAATAATTTTTCAAATATGTAACCTTATGGATGGCGGCAGCCCGCCTCCGATGGCCAAAAACACCTGCCTTCTGATACTTCAAACGGATTGAAGAACCTCGCCGCAAGCTGCCAGGAATCGTCGACCGTAAGGAATGCTGCCTACTTTGTATACGCTCGCTAACCCCGCCGCCCCGATGAGCGGGATCTTTGCTTCGCTGCGAAAAGCGACGGGGAATGCGCTGGCTGCTGCGGTTCAATTCGATGGCATGGTGTTTGAATTACTGGGCATAAAAACAAGAGAGAGGCGACCTGATGACAGCGATCAATAGAGTGATATGTAACGCAGAGGTCTGGCGGAAAATCTTAAACAGCGTGGCCGGGAAATATGACTGCGGGGTGCACTTTACCCTCAATGCCGGTCAAATGAAGGTTATCGGCGATCGCGAGTGCGCCGAAGAGATCGTCAAAGAGGCCTTGGCCCTGTTCAGTCTCAGTGGTTGAGCTTGTGCTGATGCCGGTCTATTTGGTTTTTGCGGATAGGTTGATTTCTCCAGATTCCACGACTCGAAGGGTGGGCTGAAAACCGCCAAGATCCAGTTTGGCTTCCAGATTATAAGTAATCATATCGCGGTTGGTGTTCATTAAATCACTAAGAAAACGGATGCTACTAAGCAGGTTGGTCGAGGCGATCAAGGTTACCGTTTCCTCACCATAACCTTCAATTGTGGGCAGCTTATTGGCGACACCTGTCAATATTTTGTAGCCTTCAATTTGTAGATGGTAGGCAACGCCTTCGAGCTTCAGCGCATGGCGGTTGGGATTGATGATGTGCAGACCGATTTCGAAACGCGGGGCAATGCCTTCTGCAGGCAGGGCGCGGATGGCGCTAACGTTCACGATAGGCGTCTCATAGTTGGGGTCAACTGTTGCGCAGCCGGCGACCAGGGGCAGTATTGATACAACAATTATCCACCGCCAACGATACATGACCGGCCTCCTGTTGTGTTGGTATAAAGGGCCCCTTTATTTCCCCATGATGATCAGCAAAGGAATGAAGACCAGGCCGGCCAGGGCCAAATATAGGCCGTTGAGGATACGCTGGTACTTGTAGCGTTTATGCTCGTCTGGCTCTTCCAGGGTCAGCTTTTTAAACTTGCGATAGTCGTCTATCCAGCCGCTCATCACCTCCACGTGATAGCCTTTTTCTTTAAGGGTCATTTTGATCTGTTGGAATGCGTGCAGAGTGAAAACAATGGCCCCGATTAGTCCTAAATGCAGCCAATTCATTTACGCCCTCTCCTGGTGGTCCATGCGGCATGCCGGGGACGCTGGCCGGGTTCCCGACAGTGATTTTCTTCCAACGGGTTTCCCGTTGTTAGAGGCTGTTTCAAAATTTTCAACGCTCAGCGGGGCTTCTCATTCCCGCGTTCCCGAATGGCCTCTATTTATATCAGCATGCTTTATCACACATTGATTGATCGGACCACCTTTCAGTTCAAATCAACTGGTGGAGAAACTGCCCAGTATAACTTTTTTTCTCTTGGGCCACCACTTCCGGTGGACCCTGAGCGACCACGCGTCCGCCACCGTTGCCTCCTTCGGGCCCCAGGTCGATGATCCAGTCGGCAGTCTTGATTACATCCAGGTTGTGTTCGATGACAATCACGGTATTGCCGCCGTCCACCAGGCGCTGGAGTACGGCCAGCAGCATTTTGACGTCCTGGAAATGCAGGCCAGTGGTCGGTTCGTCAAGAATGTATAGGGTGCGGCCGGTGGCCCGTTTGGCCAACTCGCGGGCGAGTTTGATGCGTTGGGCCTCTCCACCGGACAAGGTCGTGGCAGCCTGTCCCAGTTTGATGTAGGAGAGTCCTACATCCATGAGGGTATCCAGGATGCGCCGGATGCGCGGATGGTTTCTGAATAGGTCCCGGGCCTGCATGACCGACAGGTCCAGCACGTCGGCGATGGAATGGTCTTTGTACCTGATTTCCAGGGTGGCTTCGTTGAAGCGTTTGCCGTGACAGGTTTCGCAGGGCACGTAAACGTCGGCCAAAAAGTGCATCTCGACCTTAATGTAGCCATCACCATGGCAGGCTTCACACCGGCCACCTTTGACATTGAACGAAAAGCGCCCCTTTTTGTACCCACGCATTTTGGATTCGGGGAGCTGGGCGAAAAAATCCCGGATGAAGTCGAATACCTTGGTGTAGGTGGCCGGATTGCTGCGGGGTGTGCGACCGATGGCTTTCTGGTTGATATTGATTACCTTGTCAAGGTACCTCAGTCCGTGGATGGCCTGGTAGCGGCCGGTTTCCAGCGTGGCGTTGTGCAACTTTCCCGCCAGGGCCGGGTAAAGGATTTGATTGATCAGAGTGGACTTTCCGGCACCGGAAACCCCGGTAACCGCAACCAGCAAACCCAAAGGGATGTCGACCGACAGGTGGTCCAAATTGTTCTCGGTGGCATTTTCAATGCTCATTTTCCGTTTATCGGCGGATCGTCTGGTCTCCGGCGTCTCGATTTCTTCCCGTCCGCTGAGGTAGCGACCAGTGATGGATGTCTTGCGGCGCATGATCTGTTTGGGCGTCCCCTGGGCCACAATATTGCCCCCCAGGTGACCGGCACCGGGACCGAAGTCCAGGATCCAATCCGACGAGGCCATGGTTTCACGGTCATGCTCGACGACAATAAGGGTGTTGCCGATATCCCGCAGGTGGCCCAATGTGTTCAACAGTTTGATGTTGTCTCGTTGGTGAAGGCCAATGGAGGGTTCATCCAGGATGTATAAAACACCGGTGAGTTCCGAGCCCACTTGAGAAGCCAGGCGGATTCGTTGGGATTCACCCCCGGACAGGGTGGGGCCCTTTCGACTCAAGGACAGGTAATCCAAACCCACATTGATCAGAAAGCCCAACCGGCCGGTGATCTCTTTGAGCAGCTCCTCGGCGATAATTTTTCGATTGCCGGATAGCTTCAAGCGGGTGAGAAAATGCTGGGCTTCGCGGATAGTCATTTCGGTAACGTCGATAATCGAACGATCATCGATCTTTACCGCCAGCACTTCCGGCTTCAAACGGCGACCGTCACAGCTGGGGCAGGGCCGCGTGGAGAGGAACCGTCCGTAATACTTTTTGGCGTTCTCCGATTCGGTCTGCTTATACCGTCGCATAAGCGTATTGAGCAGACCTTCGAAGGTGGTAGTAAAGGAACCCTGAATTTTTTCCGCATTCCAGCTGACGGTTAGCTCGCGGCCGCGAGAGCCATACAGAATTAAGTTTTTTTGCCTTTTGGTCAACTTATTCCAGGGCTTGTCAAAATCGATCTGCCACTGGGCTTCCATGGCCCGCAGCTGTTCGGCAGTCCATGATCCATTCAGCTTGCCCTTGCTGGAGAAGTGGCCCTGCCAGGGAATCACCGCACCCTGCCGGATGCTCAACTTCCCGTCGGCGATCACCTTATCCGCGTCCATGGCCAAGCGTGAACCGATGCCGTTGCAGTCGGGACACATGCCCAGTGGTGAATTGAAGGAGAACAGCGGCGGATCCAGTTCCGGATAGGCGATACCGCAGCATGAGCGGGCTTCACTCATGGGGATATCCCCGCTGTCCAAGCGGTGGATGATAATACGACCCTCACCCAGCTTCAAGGCGGTCTCTACCGAATCGGTGAGCCGCTTGCGGAATTGGCTGTTGCTGTTGATTTTCAGACGGTCAACCACCGCTTCGATGGTGTGCTTTTTGTACCGTGCCAGCGTTTGCACGGCTTCGATTTCCTGTACTACCCCGTTGACCCGCAGGCGTGCGTAGCCCTGTTGTTGAAGCCGCGCGACAACCTCTCGATGCTCGCCCTTGCGGTTGTGGATCACCGGAGCCAGAATAAGGATTTTGGTGCCCTCGGGCATTTGTAGTATGCGCGAAACCATACTTTGGGCATTCCCCCTGCCTACCGGGTTGTGGCACTTGATGCAGGTCTGTTGCCCGATGCGGGCGAAAAGGACCCGCAGGTAGTCGTAGATTTCGGTGATGGTTCCCACCGTGGAGCGGGGATTCTTGCTGGCCGATTTCTGTTCAATGGATATGGTGGGCGACAGCCCCCGAATCGTGTCATAGCCAGGTTTTTCCATCTGACCGATAAATTGGCGGGCGTAGGCCGATAGGGACTCCACATATCGGCGCTGCCCTTCGGCGAAAATGGTGTCGAAAGCCAAGCTGGATTTACCCGAGCCGGACACGCCGGTGAATACAATCAGCTTTTTCTTGGGCAAACTGACATCGATGTGCTTCAGATTGTGTTCCCTGGCGCCCTTGACCTCAATGGTATCCAACTCGATGGATTTCCTTTTTTGGCGCCTTGGTTGGAAGGTTGGCGAAGCGGTTCCGTTGGGATAACTTTTCATGTGGCCTTTCCAAATCTGTTTGCCGGCACATTCCGGTGGCCACCGGAATCTGATTGGTATTGAAATACGCCCCGTTGC